>JAQBOS010000157.1 GCA_028287925.1 Mucilaginibacter sp.
TTAAAAACAGGATGCCGGGAAGTTTATAAGCCCAGGTAGTAAACCCGAACAGCTTAAAGGAAAGCGCGGTTATCCAAAACGGGAAATGGGGCTTATCAAGCCAGTCGGCACCATGATAAATAAGCTGTACAAAATCATTGCGCTGAACCATTGTTTTGGAAATAAGCGCATAGATAGTAGCATCCACACCCTGGATAGGGATAAACAAGCCGCTAAAATTTATTAAAACAGCCAGGCCGGTAAATAGGTAAAGCAATTTATTTTGGGCAGGTGTTGGGCTTTCGTCTGTCATAGCTGAGGGTGCATAAAGGTAAAGAGATTTTGGCTAAATGTTTTATCTTAAAGCGAAAAGCGGGCAGGCTTGTGCCTCAGCATGACAGCCTTTTTAAACGTGGGGTATATCAACATTTTTACACTAAATTTATAAGGTTAAGCAATATATCCCCGATATTGAAACACAAACCAACTAACCTTAATTATGAAAAGATCCTTCATGCTGCTGATCCTTGCATTGCTGCTTTGCCCGGTCCTGTTATCGGCGCAAACAGGCAAAGTTTATGACAATCTCTCACTGCCCAGCAAAATATTAAAAAGCGACCGCAAGTATGCCGTTTACCTGCCACCTGGCTATGAAACATCCGATCGCAGTTACCCAATCCTATACCTGCTGCACGGTAGCGGTGATGACCAAACCGGCTGGGTGCAATTTGGCGAAGTATTAAACATAACCGATAAAGCAATTGCCGACGGTATTGCTACCCCCATGATAATTGTAATGCCCGATGGCAATACAGGCAGGCGTGGTTATTTTAACGATATTAAAGGCGACTGGAACTACGAAGATTTCTTTTTTAAAGAGCTGGTGCCCTTTGTTGAAAAGAAATACCGCGTAAAAAGCGATAAACGCTTTCGTGCTATTTCAGGCCTGTCCATGGGTGGCGGCGGCACTTTTATGTATGCCCTGCATCACCCTGAAATGTTTTCATCCGCTTGTCCGCTCAGCGCATCAGTTGGGCCGCTAACTTTAGATGATGCCCGCACGTCCATCACCAAAAACAATCCTGGTATTGCTGATTCGCTGATCGTAAATTATTATAACCAGCACAGTGCTATAGCATTAATAAATAATATGCCTGACAGTCAGAAGAAAGCCGTGCGCTGGTATATTGATGATGGTGATGATGATTTTTTGTACGAGGGAAATTGCCTGGTGCATATTGCCATGCGCAAAAAAGAGATCCCGCACGAATTCCGCATCCGTGATGGAGCGCACACGTGGACGTACTGGCGCGCATCGTTACCAAACGTGCTGGAGTTTGTATCGCAGGCATTTCACCAGTATTAATTGATATACAGGCAACCGGAATAGAAAAAATATCGTCATAACTAATAACTATTTTATCTGATTTTAACCAACGGATCGAAGCAGGGTGTAGAGTTGACTCACCCGAACATTGCTTCGCTCGTTCGACCTCTCTTCGCTGCGCGGAAAGAGGTAAGGAAAAGGTTTTTAGTATAATATCGATCAACAGACACCAATGAATAAATGAACCATTAAACTAATAAACGACCCCATGGAACGCCGTCAATTTTTAAGAAACACCGCATTAACAGCAGGTTCGCTTGCATTATTAGGACGAAAAAGTTTTGCAGCTATGCTGGCCGACCCTGCTTATCAGTTTAAGCCCCTGCGTAATAACGTAGGCATGTTTGCCGAGCAGGGCGGCACCATTGCCTGGCTGATAAATAAAGAAGGCATTGTTGTTGTAGATGCCGAATTCCCTGATCCGGCAAAACACCTGATAGCCGAATTAAAAAAACAATCGGACCTGCCTTTTGAATGGCTGATAAATACCCATCATCATGGCGACCATACCGGCGGCAATATCTCATTCAAGGGGATCGTAAAAAATGTGGCTGCGCACACCAATTCGCTGGCCAATCAAAAAGCAGTTGCAATAAAAAATAACAAGGAAGATCAGCAGCTGTACCCTGATACTACTTTTACCGATACCTGGAAGATAAAGGTGGGCGATGAGCATATTACCGCACATTACTTTGGCACCGGCCATACCAATGGCGATGCCATGATCCACTTTGAAAATGCGAACATTGTACATACGGGCGATCTGGTATTTAACCGCCGCTACCCATTTGTTGATAATAGCGCCGGGGCATCGGTAAAGCATTGGCCAATAGCTTTGGAGCAGGCAACAAAAAAGTTTGATAAAAATACCATGTTTGTGTTCGGGCATGCTTTTGATCCGCAGAAAGTGATCGGTACCATGGAAGATGTTAAAGCCATGCAGGATTTTATGGAGAAGCTGGAAGCCTATGTTGCCGGTGCAATTAAAGCCGGCAAAACAAAAGATGAGATCTTACAGGCAACTTCTATCCCTGGTGTAACCGAATGGCAGGGAGATGGCATTCAGCGCGGCATCCAGGCTGCTTATGAGGAATTAACAACAACATAGAGACACTAATTTCACGAATTGAATCGAATTTCACGAATTAAGCGCACTGGGTTGAAATTCTATTCAATTCGTGTTAATTTGTAACTTAAATAATAATACATGAAATTTTTACCGGCTCTACTGTTTCTTGCCTTTTTTATCCCGCAAAATAAAAACTCAAATTCAAAAGAGGTTTTAACCAGTATGTATAAAAAGTATCATGGCGCCTGGCATAAATCGCTGAAGTTTAACCAAACTACCGAGCGTTTCAGGAATGATAGTTTGATTAAAACGGATACCTGGTACGAAACCATTGTGTACCCTGATCTGCTGCGGATTGACATCGGCTCAGCAAAAAGCGCCAACGGCATCCTGTTCAGGCATGATTCAACCTATGTGTTTCGTAACAGTAAGATAGTTAGGGGGGTAAAGGATGAGAATGAGCTGATATTTTTCCTGGGCGGGATGTATTTTAAAACATTCGACCAGGTGCTGGCTCATTTTGCAGAGTTGCATTATGATCTGTCAAAATTCCATGCCTCAATATGGAAAGGCAAGCCAGTTTATGTTTTGGGGGCCGATAAAGATGATGATAAAGTAAACCAGCTCTGGATTGACCAGGAAAAAATGGTAGCCGTACGATTTATAAAGTATGATAAGGACACCAAAGAAGAAGGCACTTTTGAAGATCAGTTAGCCCTTAAAGGCGCCTGGAGTGAAACCAAATGCAAGTTTTACATAAACGACAAGCTGCTGCAAACAGAAACCTATCATAATTTAGTTGCCGGAGAGCCGGTTGATATGAGCATTTTTGAACCAGGGTTGCTGAAGTAGAACCGTTGATTTTTTTGATTAAAGAATTACGCTGATTAAAAGGCCATCAATTGCAGGGGTACGATTTCTACTTCTTAACCTTCGCTAATCCCCCAACCCGGCTTGCATTATCCTTGGCAAAAGTATCCCAACCGGAGTATGATTTCTTGCTGCCTGAGCTTTTGCCTGTAGGAATGCGTTGGAAGGAGTGACAAACAGCTACGGCAAGGCCATCGGTAGCATCTAAAAAATCGGGTGTTTCTGTAAATTTAAGCAGGGTTTGCAGCATGGCGGCAACCTGTTCTTTTGTGGCGTTCCCGTTCCCGGTAATGGATTGTTTTATTTTGCGGGGTGCGTATTCGGTAATTACCAAATTACGCGACAAAGCAGCAGCAATAGCCATGCCCTGTGCCCGGCCAAGCTTCAGCATCACCTGGATGTTTTTACCATAAAACGGCGCCTCAATAGCCAGGCAATCCGGGTTATAGTTATCAATCAGGGCAACTGTTTTTTCAAAGATGCGTTGCAGCTTCAGCATGTGGTCGTCAATTTTTTCCATTTTTACCACACCCAGGCTTAGCAGCTCTATTTTTGTACCCACCTCTTTCACCAGGCCATAACCCATCACTACCGTCCCTGGGTCAATGCCTAATATTATACGTTCTTTTTTAATTTCCATTTGTTCGGCTGGCAATGCGCGGCGGGTAGCAGTGTTTGAATATTTTCTGTGCTAACCGCACACTACAAACTACGGCATTTTTATTGAAATAAATAGGC
>JAQBOS010000154.1 GCA_028287925.1 Mucilaginibacter sp.
CAAATGAAGGTTCACAGATTTGTTGCCATTCATCCAGCAGCCAATGTTCCGGTTGAGCAATTGCTTGCTGCCATCACTATAAATAACTGTAAGATGAATAGGAACCGGCAAGCTACCAGGGCTGGAAACAGTGATACTGTAATCAAGCTGCCGGTGAGTAACCTTGCCGATCGCCAAATCGGGAACATTCTTTTCAAAAAACCAGGTTTTCCAAAACCAATTCAAATTAATGTCGCTCCCGGTATTCATGCAATTAAAAAAATCATAAGGAGTTGGATGTTTTCCATTCCAGTTTTCTATATAATAGCGCATCGCTTTCAGGAACAACTTATCGCCCAGCATTTCCTTCAAATACAACAGGCCTAATGCAGGTTTAAGGTCTTTATCAGAAAATCGCGCCTTTCCATATAGCTGTGGTGTAAGTGTCATTACAGGTACATCCTCCTCTGTACCGGCGCTGTTGTTTACATCGCTGATATCATAATCAAATGGCATGGCGGGAGTCAATGAGCGGAGGAAAAAGAAACTCCGTCATGGTGGCCCAGCCTTCATCCATAAAAGAATACTTGGTTTCATTAATACCCACATAAAAAGGGAACAGTGCATGAAACACTTCGTGCGCAGTAAATTCAAGCACCTCCTTTTTTTCCCTAAATGGCAGGTTGTTAACCATCCTCGGGTACTCCATGGCATCCAGCCCATCAAAAATGGTTTCATGTGAGTATGGAAACGGGAGCGCCGGAAAATGATAGCTAATCAGCTCTACGGTTTTACGGGCGTATGCAGCTACCGGCAAATAGGCATCATGTACCGGATTGAATATCGCATCGACGCGGGTACGTCGCTTTGTTGAAGGATCGACCATAATGCTCGAAGACCGCCACATATAATGGTCGCTTACAGCAAAGGCAAAATCGGTCACTCCATTTGCTTCAAACCGCCAGGTATTTGTTTGATTGCTTTGGGTGACATTCCCTTTATTAAGATCATCGGTAGTAATAACGTCTGTAATGCTGTCGCTCAATTCAGCATTGTTGATACGCTGCACAATATTGGGCTTATAAACTTCCTGCGTGTTTTCCAGGTTGCCGGTTGCCCACACTTCGTACTTACCAGGCAAAGTGATTGCGACTTTAAAATTCCCATAGTCGTTATAAAACTCCTCTTTGCCAATATACGGGTATTCGTTCCAGCCATCAATATCATCATAAACGGCAACCCTTGGGAAGAAGTAGGCGATAAAAAACGCCCCGGAATCAATTTGCCCTGTCCGGATAAAGGAGCCTTTGTTCAGTGTATAGCTATAGTTTATAGCAATATGAGCCTTCTGCCCTGGTAAAATACGGCTTCCTTTCAGGTGCATATTTGTCCCCTTAATTGCACACCTGGTGCTGTCGTATTCATTACCATCAATACTCATTGAACTGATGTGAACCCCTGTGGTTAAATCGCCAGGGGCCACGGGCATATTGCGCATCGCATCGTTCTTGTATAAATTAGGATAAAGCTTAAAGACCAATGTTTTTAAAGTATCCGGGCTGTTGTTGATATAATCTATAGCTACAATGCCGCTTAGCTCCCTCGTAGAAGGGTTAAAATTGATGTTGATATTGTAGTTGCCTGTGTTTTGCCAATATAATTTACCAGACAGGCCGCCTTTGCTCCGTGTTACTTTAGAATAAGCTTTCAGGACGCTGCGCGCAACGGGTAGTTCTTGTGCGCTACTATATTTCCCAATAAACATAATCAATAAAAAAACAGATTGATAAGGCTTAAGCAAATGAACAGCTTTTAAAATTTTTGCGAAACAAATAAATGAACGAAACAAATGCAGCATAGTGCGAGGCTCGGTTTTTCAAACAGGAAACTTTATAAAACGCTGCTTTCAAGCCTATATTATCCAAACAAAAATTTATTAAAATAAAGCGTTTATTAATGTATTGAACTAAAATATTAGTTGATTTTGTTCGTTTCAGTGACTTAACTTAAACAACAAAACCAATGAAAAAATTTTTGATTTTAATTGCCGCATTTTTATGTATCAACCAGTTTTCAAACGCTCAAACCGAAAAGGGGAATCAAACACTGGGATTTAATGTGGGATTGCAGTATACCCGGAATTCGGATAATTTATTTGATAATACGGGCATGGCAAATTCAACCAGTAATTTTAAAAACACCAACCTTACGCTCGGCCCCCTTTATAGTTATTTTATTGCTGATAAGATAGATTTAGGTGCTTCTTTTATGTTAAACTCTTACAATACCAGTACAACTTATCCAAACGTTAGCGGCGCCAACAAAAGCCATAACAATAGCTACAATGCGCTGGTGTATTTGCGTAAATACTTTTTGTATGCCAACAAAATAGGTGTCCGCACCGGCCCGTATGCAGGTTATCTGTGGGCAAACCAAGGTTATCAATACCCTGCAGACCAGGCCTCTAACAATTATAGCAGTACAGGCCATGCATACCAGCTTGGCGCAAAGCTCGAAGCGGTTTATTTTCCGTCGAAACATTTTGGCGTTTCGGCGTTGCTCGCAAATCTTGATTTTCAGCACGGCAATAATAAAAGCGTCAATAATACAAATATTGATAAAACAAACAGCAATAGTGTAGATTTCAGCTTTATAAACAATGGTTTAGGACTATCGTTGTTCTATGTTTTTGGCCATTAAATAATTAAATTCTCCTTTTTTTGTAAGTTTTATAAAACGTTGCCGACTAACATCTGTTAAAGGTTATAAAACGTTTATTATACACAACAAAAAACCGATCATGGAAAAATTTGCATTATTAGCCCGCGTAGAAGCAAAGCCGGGTAAAGAAACCCAGGTTCTTGAATTTTTAAAAAGCGCGTTGCCATTGGCACAGGATGAACCAGGTACAGTAAGGTGGTATGCGCTGCAATTGGGCCCATCTACATTTGGCATCTTTGATACTTTTGAAACTGAGGATGATAGAAATGCACATCTTAACGGCAAAATTGCAGCGGCGTTGATGTCAAATGCTGCCGAGCTTTTATCAAAAGACCCCGTTATTGAAAAGGTTGACCTGATAGCTGTTAAGTAGTTGGATAGAGACCTGAGGTTAGAAATCAGGAGGATGTTTCGGGATAGACTTTTAATCTATAATAATCTTCAGGCGAATAAATCCGCCTGAAGACCTGATGACAGGTGAATTATCATATGAGACCCCGGACTACGTCGACAGGATGACATTCCAAATTCAATTTCAGGTCGTACAAAACAGGTTTTTTCTCTATAAATCAGATAATCTTAAAAAAAAATAAAAAAACTGAAACTTTCGAAAATTTGTTGTCGTATAACAGCATTCATTGAGCGCCCTGCTCATCAATAATTTATCAAATCAAAAAGACTCCTGGCGCGAGGCCGGGAGCCTTTTATTGGAACTAATATAAATATTAATATCTATATTTCTAAATATTAATATCTATTATCAATAACCGATAAATTACAGGGCTTAAGTTTTAGTTTAGAAAGTTTGATTATAAGGATGGAGTTTTATAGCTGGTAAGAAATTACCGGCTATTTTTTTGAGCGCAGATTTTAACTGATGAATAAGATTACACTGATTCCTTCTGTCGCATTCAAAATAAATCCGAAATCGAACATCTGAATTCCGAAATTAGTCAAGCGCTTCCGCTATTTCTGCAAAGCCTTTTTCGCGGGCAAGGTCTGCAGGGAGCTTGCCGCCTTCCATACGGGCAGTTACGTCGGCACCGTGTTCCAGTAACAGGATCAACAGATCAATATTGCCGTTTTGGGCGGCAGAGTGCAGTGCGGTTGCCCCTGCCTGTTGCTTTACATTTATCAATGCATTATTTTCTATCAGCATCCTGGCTATCTGGGTATAGTCACCGGCAGCGGCCGAATGTAGGGGATAAACGCTGAAACCATTGTTTGACGGCATATTTACATCGGCACCCTTTAATACCAGGTATTGCGCAATTTCATAATGACCAAAATAACAGGCCAGTCCCAACGGCGTAAAGCCATCTTCAGCGTAAAAATTAATAGCATCGGGATGATTATAAACCAGGTTAGCCACTACGTCAAACCTGCCGGCAGCCGAAGCTTCAAACAGGTTTATCTCATCCAGGTATTTTAAAATAATTGCTGTAACCTCCGGTTTTTTATAATAACAGGATAGCATAAGTGGTGAAACCTGGTGACTTGTACGGCTTTTTGCAAGAGCAGGGTTCTGCATCAGCAAGGCATCAAGGCTGCCCAAATCGGCTGTGGTAATGTACTGTTCCAGTTTTTCAACACTCATTATTCTTGTATTAATAACACGTAAACATGTATAACAAGGGTAAATATAATAAATACCTGCTTTTTTTCATATTAAGTAAATTATTCTATAACTATGACTTTGCCAAACATGAAAATTATTAATGAAATCCTTTTACTATGGGTTTGTTACTTTTAATTAATAACAACCCTGGCAAATGTATCTTAAATAAAAGCTTTTGACTATAAGTTTGCCTTAATTTGTTGGGCTATAATTGTGGAAAACTCCTCTGAGCCCTGTTTATTCAGATGAAATACATCTGCGAATTTTTCAGGGTGATAATTAAAGCGGGGATCTGTGGAGAAATCTAAAAAAGTAACATTAGGATATTCCCCTGCAATTTTTTCGATCAGATCCCTCTCTAAAGTTTGATTATCCAGGTAAAATGCATTGTTTAATATAGTTGGTGAAATGATCACTATTGTTTTAATTTTATTTTTAGCGGCATTATCTAAAAACTGTTTAAAATAATTAACTGCTTTAGCTTCGGCCAATTCTGTATTTTGCCGGATCCTTTTTGATCTTACAGTCATCCTTTTAATATAATCTTTCACCTCTGGTCTTGTCATAGCACCACGCAGGGGTAAATATCCGTTGTCGTCTTTTTCAACAGATTTCGAGAACAAACTATTATTGGCCAAAATGAAAGCAGAAGAGTTATAAGGATATGTTTTAGAAAAAAGCTTTTCAGGCTCATACCTGCTAACCTCCTTAATATATTTTATAAATTGTTGATGTTCTTCACAATAAGGCAATAAAATAGAAAGCTTTTCATATTTAGTTTTATCAATACCCAGCTCCCTTGGGGATATATCTAATATTATAAGTTTGGGGATATGCCTGCTCAAAGAAATTTCTTCTATAGCCGTTGAATAAGGGATCATGAGCCCATCCCGGCCGGAATCATAACAACTTAAGCCTGATATTTCGGATAAGATGGTTGGCGAATAATGCCGGACGGCCCTTGAGCTTCCAAAAATCATGATATCCTGCCTGGCGCTATCAATAGCATAAGTAGTTTGACTAAATTGCCCCACACGCTGGTTAAAGTATATTTTTTTTAATGTAAAACCCACCAAACGGTCAACCACAATTAATACAAGAGAAAATACAGTTAACCTTACTAAAAATCTAACTACTAATTTATTTTTCATTAAAATTGAAAGTATATGAACTGGCCTCCGTTAAATACGCCAAAAACAATTATCCACAATATTGTAAATGTCAAAGAGCCCCACCTTAGCAAAATATTTGGCGAGCTGAAAAAATTAAACTTTTCCGGATAATATTCTATCTTATATTCTAAAATAAATAGTAGCACAATGGCTAAAACAGACTGTGCAAAATTGCTGACCCCATCGCCTATAAATGGCCTGGCTCCAAAGCTTCTCAAATTACGGATCAGGGTAAAGGCATCATGAAGAGAGGCGGCCCTGAAAAAGATCCAGGCAAAAGTTACCAGTGAAATTGTTAATGCAATGTTGCCCATGCGCATTAAAGCAGCGGCTATCTTATTTTCGGGGGTTTTACGTAAATATGGTTTGATAAGGATGTATATTACTGAATACAAACCATGCAACATCCCCCAAATTATATAGGTATAATTAGCGCCGTGCCATACCCCGCTCAGTAAAAAAACGATGAACAGGTTAAGGTACCTGCGTTTACCTGACACCTTGCTGCCGCCTAATGGAATATAAACATAATCACGAAACCAGGTTGACAGAGAGATATGCCACCTCCGCCAAAAATCCTGGATGTTAGAAGCAAAATACGGGCGATTAAAATTTCTCATCAAATCAAAACCCATTGTTCTGGCACAACCAATAGCTATGTCTGTATATCCCGAAAAGTCACAATAAATTTGGATGGCAAAGAAGAACGATGCAATAGCAATAGTAGTTCCGTTATGCATATCAGGATTGTTATATACAGAGTTTACAAAAATGGAAAGCCTGTCGGCGATCACCAGCTTTTTGAAAAATCCCCACAGCATCATTTTCAACCCCGATTGCATTAAATCATAGCTAAACTTATGCCTGATCCGCAATTGTGGTAAAACATTTTGCGGCCTTTCAATAGGGCCTGCGACCAGCTGCGGGTAAAACATTACATATAAGCTATAGATGCCAAAGTGCCTTTCGGCTTTTTGATTACCCCGGTACACCTCAATAGTGTAGCTCATTGCCTGGAAAGTATGGAATGACAAGCCTATAGGTAACAGTATGGTTAAGTAAGGAATAGGGTTGTGATAATTGAATTTATTAAGCAGGATATTAACATTAAGGTTCAGGAAGTTAAAGTATTTAAAAATAAACAGGATCCCGATGTTAGCTACTAAACTTGCCGCCAGCAGCAGCTTGCGTCGCCTGGGGTTGTGCTCGTTTTCTATATAGATCCCGGCAAAATAATCAATAAGAATAGTGAAGCCCAGTATAAGAATATAAACGGGCACAAACGCCATATAAAAATAGCAGCTGGCCGCCAATAAAATTATCCATTTGAGTTTGTGCGGAACTACAAAGTATAAGATGGTTACAACTATGTAAAAAATTACAAAATCAATGGAATTAAATAACATATTATTCTAATAGGGCATTTAGGTAAAAAAATCATTGATACCCTAATACGAAAAAGTTTACTGAAAGTTAAAAACCGTTTTCCATCATTTTTGTTACACAAGGTTTTAAAACAATTAATATTAAACCGGTTAAATCTACAAATGATTTTTAATTAAAAAATCCGGCTAAATAAGTTGTTTAATCTATTAACTTTATATTTGCACAATATCAGGGTTACATCAGGATGCCGGTAAAAGGAAATCAGTTTAAATCAAATAGTTTCAAGCAAGAAAATCAGCCCCGCCAGCCAGCGCAAAAAGTTGAAAGGGAGCGCCCTATAAAGCAAAGGGAGGATAAACTACGTTCGTCCGACTTGCTGAACAGCAAAATAATAAAGATAGCCGGATTATTTTTACTATTGCTGTCGGTATATTTTTTGGTGGCATTCACATCATACTTGTTTACCTGGCAGGAAGATCAAAGCTATGTTTCGGCTGCAAATGGAGGCTGGCATAACCTGTTCCGCACCACGCAGGAGCTAATGGAAAACGGTGTTAAAAACCCGCTTATTGAAAACTGGGCCGGTAAATTAGGGGCGTTGCTTTCAAACCAGTTTATTTTTGAGTGGTTCGGCCTCGCATCCTTCGTCTTTGTATTTGTATTTTTTATCGCCGGCTACCGGATGCTTTTCAAAGTAAGACTGATCCCTCTAAGCAAAACCCTGGCATACAGCTTTTTCTTTTTGATATTTATTTCGGTTGCAATTGGCTTTTTTCATGCATTTATAGCTGATACGCCAAATTACCTGGAGGGTGGTTTCGGCTACTGGAGCAATCGCCTGCTGGATGCGCAAATAGGACAGGCAGGCACGGGCGGCATACTCATATTCTTGGCATTAGCCATATTGATAGTAGCTTACAACATCGACTTTAAGATCCCAAAACGCAACCCAAAAACTGTTGCTACAGGTGCCGTTGGCGATATTGTACCTGAACCGGCTGACCTGGAAGACGAAGAAATTTCGCTACCTGTTGAATGGCCGGGCCGTGGAAACAGGCAAAGGGATAATTCAGAAAAA
>JAQBOS010000189.1 GCA_028287925.1 Mucilaginibacter sp.
ACGTAAAGCAATATCATCCTTACCATGATTTTTCTTGATAAAAAAAGAATCCTGCATAACCCTTGCTGGATGTTCCTCCGGGAAGTATAATGCCGAGAAGTAATGCCAGTCGTCTTCAAACTCCGGACCTTCAGCCACAACAAAGCCCAGCCGTTTAAATATATCAATGATTTCGGTACGGATCAGCGAAAGGGGGTGGCGCGAGCCTACAGCAAAGCCGTCACCAGGCAAAGTAAGGTCGATATCGGATTTCGCATTTACGATTTCGGATTTAAGGCTTTCCTGCAGCTCATTGTATTTTCCTTCGGCCAGTTGCTTAAACTGGTTAAGCACTTTACCAAATGTGCGTTTCTCTTCAGGGCCAACAGTTTTGAATTGCTCAAACAGGTCTTTAATAATTCCCTTGGTGCCTAAAAATTTTATCCGGAACGTTTCCAGCTCATCTGCATTGGCAGGTGAAAAAGCGTTTATCTCGGCGGTATATTGATCTATTTGGGCTTGCATTATAAAAAATTGAACTACAAATTTAAGGTAAAATTTCAAATTGTCATTGCGAGGTACGAAGCAATCGCGAACTGTACACAACCAACATACAAATTCTATACCGTTCTATTTGCTCTGTAAAGTTCGCGGTTGCCGCGCTATCGCTCGCAATGACATGTCGTTATATAGAGCGAAGTTATTTTATTACTCCCAACTCTTTTCCAACCTTGGTAAACGCGGCAATAGCTTTATCCAAATGTTCGGTATTATGCCCTGCCGAGATCTGCACCCTAATGCGTGCTTTCCCCTGCGGAACCACCGGGTAGTAAAAACCGATCACGTAAATACCTTCTTCCAGCATTTTGGCGGCAAACTCCTGGGCAAGCTTGGCTTCGTACAGCATAACCGGTACAATAGGGTGTACGCCCGGTTTAATATCAAAGCCGGCATCGGTCATTTTTTGGCGGAAGTATTGGGTATTGCTTTCCAGCTTATCGCGCAGGTCAGTAGTTTCGCTCAGCAGATCCAACACAGCTATTGAAGCCCCGGTAATTGATGGTGCAAGCGTATTTGAAAATAAATAGGGCCTTGAACGCTGGCGCAGCATATCAATGATCTCTTTACGGCCTGATGTAAAACCTCCTGATGCTCCGCCTAAAGCTTTGCCCAGCGTGCCGGTAATAATATCAATCTTACCCATTACACCGTGATGCTCATGTGTACCCCGGCCTGTTTTACCCATAAAGCCCGAGCAATGGCTCTCGTCAATCATCACCAAAGCATTGTATTGTTCGGCTAAAGCGCAAATTTTATCAAGCTGTGCAATGGTGCCATCCATGCTGAAAGCGCCATCAGTAACAATAATTCTATGACGGCAACCGGCAGTAGCTTTAAGCTTTTCTTCCAGGTCGGTCATATCATCATGTTTATAACGCTGACGCTGGGCCTTGCATAAACGTACGCCATCAATAATAGAAGCATGGTTTAATTCATCCGAAATAATGGCATCCTGTTCATTAAACAGGGGCTCAAAAACGCCACCATTTGCATCAAAAGCAGCGGCATATAGAATGGTATCTTCAGTTCCTAAAAACTCTGCAATCTTTTTTTCAAGTGTTTTATGGATATCCTGGGTGCCGCAGATAAATCGAACAGACGATAGTCCGTAGCCATGAGTATCCATAGCCGCTTTTGCTGCCGCGATAACTTTTGGATTGTTTGATAAGCCCAAATAATTGTTGGCGCAAAAATTTATAACTTCTTTACCACCCTGTACAGTAATATCGGCGCCCTGGGGCGATGTAATTATCCGTTCCCTTTTATATAAACCGGCATTTTCAATATCGGTTAGTTCCTGCTGTAATACCGGTTGCAATGTGTTATACATAATGAGTCAGTTTTTGAGAGTGCAAAATTAGGCATTTGAGGTGAAAGCTTAAAGCCGAAAGCTAAAAGCTTTTAACTAATACCAAGCTTTGAGCTTTATCCTTTCAGCTTTCAGCTCTTTTTTTTACATTTGCGCCTCATTTCACACTGTTTGCAGCAGTATCAATGAATGTTATGGCAAAATACAATACACTACTATACTATTGTTATTCAACAATAGCCGATGCGGAGCAGTTTGCTGCCGATCATTTAAAATTCTGTAAAAGCCTGGATCTGGCCGGTCGCATAATTGTGGCTGAAGAGGGATTGAATGGCACCGTTTCAGGTTCGCCTGAATCCTGCAGAGCTTATATGGACACTTTACATGCCGACCCGCGCTTTGCTAATATCGATTTTAAGATTGATGAGGTGGATACGCCATCATTTGTAAAAATGCATGTGCGCTATAAATCCGAAATTGTGCATTCAGGCTTGCGCGACCCTTATATTATCAATCCACAACAAAAAACCGGGAAACATTTAGAGCCGAAGGAGTTTTTGGCAATGAAAGATGCCGAAGATGTGGTGATCCTGGATGTGCGCTCAAACTACGAGCATAACCTGGGCAAGTTTAAAAACGCGATAACGCTTGATATTGAGAATTTCAGGGATTTCCCGGAAATGATCAATCAGCTGGCTCAATACAAAGATAAAAAGGTGGTTACCTACTGCACCGGCGGCATCAAATGCGAAAAGGCATCAGCCTTGTTATTGCACGAAGGCTTTAACGATGTATACCAGTTACATGGCGGCATTATTAAATATGGCAAGGAAGCAGGCGGCGAAGACTTTGAAGGCAAATGCTACGTGTTTGATAACCGCCTTTCTGTTGATGTGAACAGCGTGAATCCTGTAGTTATTTCAACTTGTTATAACTGTGGTAAAACAACCCCCAAAATGATCAATTGCGCCAACCCCGAGTGTAATGAGCATTTTACCCAATGTGATGATTGCGGCACAGCTCTGGAAGGCTGTTGCAGTGTTGCCTGTAAAGAACATCCCCGCAAAAGGGTTTATGATGGTACAGGTTACTATGTAAAGATCCCGCAGCCGGTAAATACTGTAAGAAAGCAAAGGTTGCTGCGGAATAATTAAGCAGAGAGGACGCAATGCATTGCGTCTCTACAATATTTCAATTCCAAACCGTATTTTCGTAGAGACGCAATATTTTGCGTCTTTGTTTGTATAAGCCCTATGCGTAAAGCAATTCTTTTTTTTTGCATATATACTTTCTATAAATATTGGGTATGCTAACGCTGCCGATATAAAAAGCGTTGGCGTTCCTTACGTACAAAATTATACCAAGGCCTTATACCAGTCAGGTAATCAAAACTGGTCGATAACCAGGGATGAGCATGGCATAATGTATTTTGGTAATTCAGAAGGCCTGCTCACTTTCGATGGCAAGTACTGGCAATCGTACCCCATGCCTAACGGACTTATTGTGCGCTCGGTAGCGGCAGATGGCAAAGGCAAAGTTTACTCAGGCGGCTTTGGCGAATTTGGATATTGGGAAACAAATAAAAACGGATCGCTTAAATATCATTCCCTTACACAGTTGGTGCCCAAAAAATATCAGCCTGTTAATGAGGAGATCTGGAAGATCTATATAGATGAAGGCCGGATTATCTTCCAGTCGTTCGGCTCCATTTATATTTATAGCCAGGGGAAGATCAACGTAATAAAAGCGGCCAATCCCTTTTTGTTTTTATATAAAACCGGCGGCAGATATTTTGTTGAAGAAGTAAATAAGGGCTTGTTTGAGCTTAAGAACAATCAGCTCAACTACATTGAGGGTAGCGATAAAATGGGAAACAGCGGGGTTTTATCCCTACTATCCCTGCCGGGCAATAAGTTCCTTATCGGTACCGCGCGCAATGGTTTGTTTATTTATGATGGCAGGCAAATTAACGAATGGCACAACCAGGCTAATGATTTTTTAAAAACCTATCAGCTAAATAACGGTGTTTTATTTTCGGGTAAATACATTGCATATGGTACCATATTAAATGGTGTTATAATAATTGATACCGCCGGCAATGTGGTGCAGCACATCAATAAATCAAGCGGCTTACAAAACAATACGGTTTTAAGCTTATTTATTGATAGCGAACAAAACTTATGGACAGGGCTTGATAATGGGATCGACCGTATAGAGGTAAGCTCACCACTATATTTTTATTTTGATAAAAGCGGCCGCTTCGGTACGGTTTATTCCAGCATTATTTTTAATAACAAGATCTACCTGGGCACCAACCAGGGTTTGTTTTATAGCGATTGGGTTGAGAACAGCAATAAAAGGCTCTTCCAATCATTTGATTTTCAGCTGATCCCGGGTTCGCAGGGACAGGTTTGGGAGCTGTCATTACAGGACGGCAAATTGCTTTGTGGGCATAACACAGGTACTTTCCAGGTTAATGGCAATACCATATCAAAAATAACAGGTATTAGCGGCGGGTGGACAATAAAAAAACTAAATGCCAATCAGCTGATCCAGGGGACCTATACGGGTTTGGTATTCTATAAAAAAGATAATGCGGGCAACTGGGCCTTTGATCATAAGCTGGAAGGTTTTGGCGAACCCTCGCGATATGTGGAACAGGATAATAAGGGACAGATCTGGGTAAGCCATGCCTACAAGGGCATTTACAGGGTAGCCTTAACCAACGACTTGAAAAAAGCAGCCTCCGTTAAATATTATGATAAGCGTTCAGGTTTGCCGGGCAGCTATAATATAAATGTGTTTAATCTTGATAACCGGATCATATTCTCATCCGACTCGGGTTTTTATGTTTATGATGATATAAGCGACCACTTTTCAAAGTACCAGCAGCTAAATAAAATGTTGGGCTCTTTCTCGTCATCAAACAAAATAATACCTGCGCTTGGAAAAAAATACTGGTTTATAAATCACGGCAGAGTGGCATTGGCTGATCTTTCAACCCCCGGCCGGCTAAGTATAGACTCCAACCGGTTTAGTATCCTTGACGGGAGGATGGTTAAAGATTATGAGAATATCAGCAGGATAAACAGCTCCATTTATTTAATAAGCGTTGATGATGGCTTTGTAATATTGAATGATGAGGATGCGCTGCAGCAAACCAGGACAAAGCTGCCAATGGTACTGGTAAGGCGGATTGAAAATATAACCGATCGCATAACCCCGATAACGGATAATGGCGACCAGAATGATATTGAGATCCCTTATACACAAAACAATATCCGGATCTCCTATTCCCTGCCGTTTTACAGGCAGGAAAAAGTTAAATTTCAGTATTACCTGGAGGGATACTCAAAACAATGGAGCGACTGGAGCACACAAACCCAAAAGGAATTTACGAATCTAAACCAGGGTACCTATAATTTTAAGATAAGGGCCAAAATAAATGAGGAGAATGTTTCGCCCGTAACCACGCTTTCATTTAGTATCCTTTCGCCATGGTACGCAGGCAAAATAGCTGTATTTTGCTATGTGCTGCTTATTGTTTTAGCTTATTTTGCGGCAACGAAGTATTACCGGCTAAAACTGAAAAGACATCAGCATCGCATTCATGAAAAATTGCAAAAGGAAAAAGAAGAATTTTTAAAGCAGGAAGCAATAATAAACGAGCAGGAGATTGTAAAGATCAAGAACGAGCAATTACAGGCCGATCTCGCCAGTAAAAGCAGGGAGTTGGCAAACTCGGCCATGAACATAGTTTATAAGAATGAGCTGCTGCAAAAAATAAGCGAGGAGATGGGTCACCTTAAAGATAGCACAGGTAAACAGCTGGCTGATGAGCAGCTGCGCCGCATCCAGAAGGTTATTGACGAGGGGATGAATGATGAACGTGACTGGAACATATTTGAGAGCAGCTTTAACGAAGCCCACGAAAATTTCTTCAAAAAACTTAAATCAGGTCACCCGGACCTGGTGCCAAATGACCTGAAACTTTGCGCTTATTTAAGGATGAACATGAGCAGTAAAGAAATGGCATCACTATTAAATATTTCTTTGCGTGGGGTTGAAATCCGCCGCTACAGGCTGCGCAAAAAGCTTAATCTGGAACATGATAAGAATTTAGTGGAGTTTTTAATAGAGTTGTGATGGAATTTATTTTTTAAATTTGTGTATGGAAACAATGATTATGCACCCCAAAAATAAAGAGCAGTTATCTGCCTTAAAGGCTGTCGCTAAGGCATTGAAGGTTGATTTTGAGACAGAAACGAGTCCTTATAATGCTGATTTTGTTGCTAAAATTAAAGAAAGCAAAAAACA
>JAQBOS010000205.1 GCA_028287925.1 Mucilaginibacter sp.
TGACGCTATTATATTTCCGGGACTTATAAACTCACATGATCATTTGGATTTCAACCTGTTCCCCCAGCTTGGCGATAGAAAATATCACAATTATACCGAATGGGGTAAGCATATCCATAAAGTTTATAAAGATGAGATAGCCGCCGTTTTGAAAATCCCGGTGTTATTACGATCTGAATGGGGGGTATACAAAAACCTGCTTTGCGGAGTTACTACAGTGGTTAATCATGGCGAAAAGTCAGGATTGAAAAATGAGTTGATAACCGTGTTTGAAGAAAGCCAATGTTTGCATTCCGTTCAGTTTGAGAAGAACTGGAAAGTTAAGCTGAACAATCCTTTAAAGAGAGACCTCCCGGTAAATATTCATGTTGGCGAGGGCGATGATTGGCTCTCATTTAGGGAAATCGATCACCTGATCCAATATAACCTATTAAAAAGGAAGCTTATAGGGGTTCATGGCGTATCCATGTCGGTAATGCAGGCAGAAAAATTTGAAGCACTGGTTTGGTGCCCTGGATCGAATTATTTTTTGCTGGATAAAACAGCACCCGTTGATGAGCTTGCTAAACATACCAAAATATTATTCGGCACAGATTCAACACTAACAGGGAGCTGGGATATTTGGGAGCACCTGAGATTGGCAAGGAAAACCAAATTACTTACCGATGAAGCGCTATATGAAGCCCTGAATCAAAATGCGGCAAATACCTGGCACTTAAATACGGGCAGTATTATTGAGGGAAAAGATGCTGACCTGGTAGTTGCAAAGCAACCTGCCGGCAAGAAAGGCCTTGATGCCTTTTTTGCACTTACTCCTGCTGACATATTACTGGTAATTCATAAAGGCGAGATCGGGTTATTTGACCAGGCAATGTTGCCTCAATTACAACATATTGAATTGGATAGCTTCAGTAAAGTTTTTATAGCCGGCGCATGCAAGTATGTAAAAGGAAACCTGCCGGCATTGATAAGAAAGATAAAAGCATACCAGCCGGATGTTAATTTCCCTGCAGACATAAAGGAGCTTGTACAATTATGACGCTGCTATGAATAGTAACATTTCAAGTGGACTATATACTGTAAAACGGTTAAATGCTGGTAATTTAACCGATGTGGGGAGATTATACAATGCCGTTTATGATAAACAGGCAGACCCTGACTTTTTCGCGAAAAAATATGATACCGCATTTACGGGCGCTGAGTATACCGGCTTTATTGCCTACAGTGATCAACTGCCGATAGCTTTTTATGCCGTTATTCCCTGTTTTATAAAGTGTGGCAATAAACTTATCCTATCGGCCCAATCAGCCGATACGATGACACATCCTGATCATCGCAATAATGGTTTGTTTGTTGAACTTGCATTAACAACTTTTCAATTATGCCGCGATTTAAACATCCAATTGCTTTTTGGGTTCCCTAATCAAAATTCATTGCCCGGTTTTGTAAATAAGCTGGGTTGGCGGGTAACCGGTATTATGGATTGTTTTATCATCCATACCGGTGGGCTTTCATTTAAAAGGATCCCTGATAAATTTCCCGGATTCAAAAACTTATATAGCAGCTATCAAAATCGCATTTTGAAAAAATACCTGGCTAAAGAAAGCAGGATTGATAATTCAGTATTTAAAGATGGATTCGACTGCGTGGATCGGGATGAACTTTACTTCAAATATAAAAGCTATAACGATGCAAAAGTTATTAAAATAGGCGCTTCAACTTTATGGGTAAAATTCAGCAGCATACTTTTAATTGGCGATGTTTCGGTACAGCCTGATGATTTTGATGACATGATATATGAATTAAAAAAGCTGGCAGGCAAACTTGGCATAAAGCAGATCCATTTTCATGCATGTCCGGGTACAACGTTGCACAGCTTGTTTGCCATGCGCTTTAACTCAATCCCTTCTTTCCCGGTAATGTTTAAAGTTTTGAGCGGAAATTTACAGACAGATAATATTAAATTCACTTCGGCAGATATAGATACTTTTTGATATGGGTAAGCTGATAAATAAACTATTTTTTAACAAAAATAAAATACAAACCTTTTATATTTCAAGGCTGCATGCCAATGAAGTAGCCGAAAAGGTGTATCTGAAAAATGGGGCTCACCGGGCAGATATAACTTCAACCAACAGTATGATCTGCCTTGATCCATTCTGCATGGCGGCCTGGCTACCCGCCGAACAGGCGGCATTAACCGGTAACCAGGAAGCTGAAATACATTTTGTTAAAGGTTCGCAGCTTAATGCTGTTATAAATGTTTCGCTAATTGAAAAAATACCCACCCCCAAAGGTATTTTATTTTTATATAAAGTTAAAAAGGTAAAAAACCACCAGCTTAGCGCGCTGCACAGGCTGGTGCTGTTTGCGTATTTTTTGCGCTCAAAAGCCAATACTTATCACAGCCGTAAGGTAATAAGCGCCATGTACTCCTATCCGCGCAGCATCATCATTGTATCTTATAAAGATGCTGATTACTGCAATATATTCCCGATGGATATTCACGGCTATATCCAGGAAGAGGAAATGTATCTATTAGGTTTAAGAACCACCAATGTTACCCTTGATAAAATTCTCGCTGCCAAAAAAGTAGTGGTTTGCGATACCAATGATGTTGATATAAATACGGTTTATGATTTGGGGAAACATTCCAGTAAATCGCCTGCCGCACCCGATCATTTGCCATTTAAGACTACGGAAAGTGAGTTGTTCAGATTCCCTGTGCCTGATTTTATTGGATCCTATAAAGAAATAGAGATCATCACCAACAAAAAAATGGGCTACCACATGCTGATGATTGGCAAGGTTTTAAACAAAAAACAGGTTAAAGATGATCCTTCATCCCTTTATCATATAGGCTTTTTGCAGTTTCAAAAGGGTAATTATAAAAGTATAGATGGGTTATTTTAATATTAAATGAAGCGTTTATGCTGTATGTGTCCATAAGCTATAGTTACTCCCCTGACTTTAACACGCCCGAAAGCTGGTTTAAAAGAACCGCTGTCTATGCAGGGATCTTTGAATGCCTGGCTAAAGAAAATAAGGTGATCAGCGTAAAACAGATCAATTATGAGGGAGTGGCTTCAAATAATGGCGTTGAATACCAATTTGTAAACCTAAACCGGGAAAAAACGCATTTCCCGTTTCGGTTAAACCGGTTTATAAAGAGTTTGAATCCTGATGTGGTGATCGTACAGGGATTGCATAACCCCATTCAATTGATCCTCCTTCATTCTATCTTAAATAAAAACATTAAGATCATTGTCCACCATCACGCTGAGAAGCCGCTGCCCGGCATCAAAAAATATGCACAAAAATTAGCCGACCGTTTTGTTGATGCCTATTTGTTTGCCTCGATGGATATGGGATTGGATTGGGTTAAAAAAGGCAACATGTCATCAGCCAGGAAAATTCATGAGGTAATGGAAGTTTCCTCTAATTTCTACCCTGTTGATAAAGCATTGGCAAAGCAGAAAACCAACGCCCCAGGCAATTTGTTTTTTTTATGGGTGGGGCGACTAAATGACAATAAGGATCCGCTAAATGTGGTAAGAGCATTTTTGAAATATGCAAAAAATAACCCTGCCGCGCGTTTATACATGATCTATCATACCGATGAATTGCTTGGGGATCTCAACGCACTGCTCAAAAACGATCCTGATGGGGATGTAATTACTTTGATCGGAAAGGTGCCTCATGATGATCTGTTGTATTGGTTTAACAGCGCAGATCTTTTGATCTCCGGTTCACACTATGAAGGCAGTGGCACAGCAGTTTGCGAGGCTATGTCATGCGGTTGTGTACCAATTGTAACTGATATCTTCTCATTCAGGATGATTACCGATGATGGTAAATGCGGAGTATTGTATGAGGCGGGGAATGAGGCTGCTTTATTGGATGTATTGAATCAAATTGGTGAATTAGATTTAGAGGAAAAACGGAAATTATGTTTAAACTATTTTAGGGAGAAATTATCGTTTCCGGCTATCGCAAAGCAAATTGATGAGATTGTTAAGGGGTTAAATTAATTAAAACATGTCATTGCGAGCGAAGCGTGGCAACCGCACACCATGTACAATCGCCAATACAAGTTCTACACCTTTCTGTTCGCTCTGTATAGCATGCGATTGCTTCGTACCTCGCAATGACATAGGGGGTGAATTAGTTTTATAAAGAATCCGGGAACAATCAATCCACAAACAAGCTGATCATGTTCTTGGCAATCTGTTGTATGGTATACATTAAAACCGGTTCATGATCTGTCTTTTTATTTTTAAGGATAGATAACAATTTGGCGTTCATTTCTTCCTTATTATTTACAACATGATGGTGGCGGTAATTTTTATCCATCGGCTTGCAAAACGAAACTACCTGGGTGCCGGCGTATAAAGCCTCGGATAATACAGCGCCAAATCCTTCATAGTTTGAGGGGTGTAAAAATATTTTTGACCGCTGCATTAACTTTAATACTTCTTTATGGGGCAGCTCGCCCTTGAATGTAAGGTTATCATCTAAATTTTTTGACCGGGCTAATGATCTTAACCAATCCAGATCCGGACCCTTGCCACAAATAACAGCTTTAATATTCGGGTAAAATTCCTTTAAATAACTTACCGACTCGATAAAAACATCATACTGCTTTAACGGAATTAATGCCCCCGCACCCAAAATATCAAGATCCCTTCTATGAGTTGCAGTACTAAACTGAGAAGGATCAATTCCCACCGGGATTACCTGGGCCGGCGTTATTCCATAATTTTTCTTTACTTCCCTTACTACAAAATCTGATAACGCAATCAGCTCATCTCCCTTAGGCTTTATCCATTTAAAATACTTGTTATGCTTCCTGGCATCCTGGCCCAGCAGCCAGCTATAGTGCGTTAAACCATGTTTTTTTGCAAACCTGTCGCCAACAAAGGCACATTCGCCAAACCAAAAGCTTAGTAAACCTATTATTTGATATTCTTTATGCAGTTTTTTCAGGATCAACCACGCCTTTTGCCAGGTGATAAGGCGAAAGATCCTGCCTTTATCTTTCCCGCCAATAGCTATTACCTTAACACCGTGCCATTCATATTCGACCGCGAAAAATGGATATTGAAAAGTTAAAACAATAATATTAAGGCCCGGACAAACCTCTTTTAATGCCTTTACAAAGATCTGTTGGGGAGGCAAGCAGCTAGTATCGGCCTTATCTTTCGGAAAGCCGGGGCTGAGAATCACCAGTGTTTGCCGCTTATGCTTCATCTATCGCTATTATTTTATTACAATAACTCAGGCTGGCTTTATTATGGGTAATAAACAGGATCATTTTACCCTGCCCTGCAAGTATTTGTAATTGTTTAAGGATCTCGTTTTCCGAAACATCGTCCATTTCGCTGAATGGCTCGTCAAGGATTAGCAGGTCAAAATCATGGTATAAAGCCCGTGCCAACATGATTCGCTGCCGCTGGCCGCCGCTGATGTTTTTCCCATTTTCATTGATGATCTTTTCAAGGCCTTCGGGGTATTTATCCAATAGCTTATCAACTCCGCTTAAGGCAATCGCTTCCTTCAGCTTGTTGGGATAATGGTCATATTCAGAAAGGGTAATATTTTTAAGGATAGCATCGTTAATAAAAAATGACTGTTGCTTTACGTACGAGATGCGGTTACGGTAAACGGCCCTTTCACCGGCATCGCATATTTTCTTATTTATGCTGATGTTGCCGCAATCAGGCGTTAAAAAACCAAGCAGCAGGTTAATGATAGTTGTTTTTCCTTTCCCTGAATTTCCCGAAATACCAACAAGATCCCCTGGTGCTATTTCAAAACTCAGATCGGTTAAAACAGGTTGCTGTTTA
>JAQBOS010000173.1 GCA_028287925.1 Mucilaginibacter sp.
ACTAGGAATGAACACGAGTTTCATGAGGATGCTTTCTGGAGCATAGAAGTAAATCGCAGACAAAAGATACTGAATATCCCTTCCTATAAAGTAGGGCTCAAATTTTCAGTTGAGAACGCACCGTTAAGAGCCCTGAAGCTTAATAATGATCAGTTACCTTTTGGTTGTCATGCATGGGATAAGCATCTTGATTTTTGGAGTCCTATATTTAGTCGATACGGGTACACTATTTGATCTCCCGAAAATATTAAATAGCTATGTTTACCACTTTAAATGCATTTAATTTGCTTATCAATATTCCCAAATACCATTTTGCGAAGGAATGAATATTAAGAACCGAAATTTATTTAGGATAAACCGTATTTTTTTGCTCAGGTTGCCAAGGCTGTTTAGATTTTTTGCAAAATTCCGAAAAACCCAAAAACGGCTGCTTATTATTAAAACCGATGCAATTGGCGATTATATGCTTTTCAGGAATTTTATAGAGATTGTTAAAAGGTCAGCTCTATACAATGATTACCAAATTGATTTATTAGGAAATGTTTTATGGCAGGACCTCGCCGTTCGTTATGACGCTGCTTTTGTTGATGAATTTATCTTCGTAATGGCAAATGACTATTACGATTCCCCGTTGAAAACTTTAAAATTGGGCTGGCGCCTGTTTAAAAATAATTATTCGGTTGTATTACAGTCAACATATTCACGTACCCTGGTAAACGATTCATTAGCTGCGCTTACAGGCTCAAGACAAATTATGGGTTTTGAGGGCGACAGTATCAGCATACCTGCCCGGTACAAAATTAAAACAGATAAATTTTACAAAGAGCAATTTGTACTTCCCCAACACATAAATTTTGAATTTGAACGTTCAAAATTCTTTTTTGAAAATGTTTTGGGCGAATCGCTTGCTATAAATTCATTATTTATCCCGGTTGAAAAAAATGATAGTAATGGCATAGTTATTTTTCCTGGAGCGGGGATCTTTAAACGCAGCTGGCGGAAAGAAGATTTTCTAGCCCTGATAAAAATGTTAAAACAGCATAGCCCGCGGCAAATTTACCTGGCGGGTGGCCCCGGAGATGTACAGATTGGCAATTACCTTGAAGAAAACCTGCCGTTGCAAAGCGTGAATAATTTAATTGGTAAAACTACGTTACCTCAATTGATAGAGCTTATTGGCAGCGCTGCTTTAGTAATAGCAAATGAAACCAGCGCTATCCATATTGCTGTTGCCACAAAAACGCCATCGGTTTGTATCCTGGGGGGCGGGCATTTTGAAAGGTTTGCACCATATCCGGCATATTTTGAAAATCGCCCGGTTTGTGTTTACCAAAAAATGGAATGCTATTACTGTAACTGGAACTGCATATTTGAAACCGCTGAAACGGAACCCTATCCCTGTATTGACAAAGTTAATTTAGCTAATGTTTGGCAGGCAGTTTTGCCATTGCTATAGCAAATAACGGTAATTGATTAATTACTGTTAGATTTGCATTTTTATATATTATATTCCTTTAATGAAGACATATTTCCGGCTGCTATCATTTGCCAAACCAATTGAAAAGTTTGCCATACCGTACATCCTGTTTACTTTATTGTATGTGGTTTTTAGCTCAATGATATATCCATTGCTTGTACCGCTGCTTAATACACTTTTTATTGATACTACGGCTACTACTGCCGTTGTTCACAGACCTACTTTTTTCCTGGATATTGCCGGCTGGTTTAAGTATTATATGTATCCTTTTATAAAAGCTGAGGGTCGCTGGGGCGCATTGAAATTCACCTGTACAATTATTGTAATTACCATGGTTATAGGTAACGTATTCCGCTACCTGGCGGCACGCACCATGGAAAACTTACGTGTACATACATTATTGAATTTGCGCCGCGCCGTTTTTAATAATGTTATGGATATGCACCTGGGTTATTTTAATAACAACCGCAAGGGCGATATTATTTCAAAAATAGCATCGGATGTACAAGTAGTACAATTTTCTGTCACAGCTACTCTGCAGGTTATTTTTAAGGAGCCTGCAACAATGATCGTTTTCCTGGTTCTGCTTTTTACCTATTCGGTAAAGTTAACTTTAGGGTCGCTTTTGGTTGTACCCATATCGGCTTTTATTATTTCGAAAATAGTGAAGAGGTTAAAAACTCAGGCGGTATCGGCGCAGCAAACCTATGGCAACATGATCAGCTACCTTGATGAATCATTGCAGGGGGTGCGCATTATAAAGGCATTTAATGCTACTGATTTCATTAAAAAACGATTTAATGATGAGAACGCAAAATATTCAAAAATTTTACGCTCAATGGCTAAGCGTCAACAGTCTGCTTCGCCGGTTTCTGAAACCCTGGCAATAACCATGATTTCGTGTATTGTGCTTTATGGTGGTTATTTGATCCTGAATAAAAAATCTGATCTAAATGGCGCCCAGTTCATAGCATATATTGCTATCTTTTCGCAATTGATGCGCCCTGCCAAAGCTATGTCCGATTCATTCAGCAATATTCATTCAGGCATCGCGGCCGGAGAGCGCGTGCTTGCACTTATTGACGAAAAGCCTGCGATAAAGGATGCTCCGAACGCGAAAGACTTTGCCGGATTTAATGAAAGCATTGAGTTTAAAAATGTATCATTTGCTTATGGTGACAGGCAGATCCTGAATAATATTAACCTAACCATCCCCAAAGGAAAAACAGTTGCACTGGTGGGGCCATCAGGTGGGGGCAAATCCACAATGATGGACCTGGTGCCGCACTTTATGGAGCCACAATCGGGCGAAATCTTAATTGACGGGCAAAATATAAATGGTTTTACAGCACAATCACTACGGGCGTTGCTTGGAGTGGTTAACCAGGAGTCGATCTTATTTAACGACTCTATTTTTAATAACATTGCTTTTGGTAAAACCAATGTTACCCTTGAGCAGGTTAAAGATGCAGCCAGAATTGCCAATGCACACAATTTTATTATTGAAACCGAAAAGGGTTACGAAACCAATATCGGCGACCGGGGTACGAAACTTTCAGGCGGGCAGCGGCAGCGGATCTGCATAGCCCGGGCTGTTTTAAATAACCCGCCAATTTTGTTGCTCGATGAAGCTACTTCGGCGCTGGATACCGAATCGGAAAAACTTGTGCAGGAAGCATTAAACAACCTGATGAAAAACCGTACTTCATTAATTATTGCCCACAGGCTAAGCACCATTCAAAATGCCGATACAATTATTGTGCTTGAAAGCGGGACGATTGTTGAGCAGGGTAATCACCTCGAGTTGATTGAAAACAACGGACTATACCGCAGGCTGATTGATATGCAGACTTTTGCAGGATAAGGGAGGAAAGAATCAAGATAATAAGAATCAGGAGTCAAGATTGTTTTTCCATTCCCGGTTCCTGATTTTTGCTGCCCTGACTATCTTTCTTTTATTTCCTGTTCAGTTTATCTTTAATATATTTCCAGTCTGTCATTAATAAACTATCCGGAGTGCCAGCTTTTCGTTCAGCTTTTTTAATATATTTTTTTGCTTTTCGCAATAAAAAACTATCTCTGACAGGTGCCAGGGGATTATAATGGAAACTTGTTTTAGTGAACAGATGTAAAAATTTACCATCAGTGTAAAACCGGTAACCTAACTTATCTGCAATTGCCTTTAATGATGCTTCGTTATAAAATGCAATATGCTGCCCTGTTTCTGTAGAAAAATATGACCAATCATCAACAACGTTTATATTTTCAGGTTGCAGCTCTGTACTAAAAATCAGGTTATCTGCAAACGCCAGTATTGCTTTTATATCAGTCAGCGGGTTGGCTAAATGCTCAAATACTTCAAATGCAGTTGTTAATTCAAAAGTTGTATTTGGTTGAAGGTCCTTCAGATCAAAATATTCGGCAAATAGATTCTGGCAATACTTATCTGTGCTATAAAAATTAAAGCCTTTATCGCGCATAAGGCGTGTAAACAAGCCATAACCTCCGGCATAATCTAAAAATGTGCCTCTATAATTAAAATGTTTTATCAAAATTTTACTTAATGCATCAGATAAAAACACATTCCGGTGAGGCAGCCCCACATCCAATTTTGTTATTGCCGATGAATAAGCATCATCCAACCAATAAGGTTCTTCTGTTTGAATAAAGCCCGTATCATTGCAGCGGTAAAACTTTACATTGTATTTATTTAATACTTTTGCTGTAAACAACAAAGTGGTATCTCCACCGGTAATCTTGCTTTGCATAATTTAAAAGTGCAAATTTTAATTTACACAGCTTAAATTAATCTGTTAATTAACGTTAAAGTTAGTTGGCCTTTGTAACAATCTTTTTTCAAACCTGTTTCTATCCAGATTGTTACGCTGATGGGTAAACTATTCTGCTCAAGTTTGAGTTCTTGAAATAAACTTATTAATATGCACCTTTTTGAAAAATCCCCTTATCAAACAAAGTCGGCTGTATTATTTTTAATATTTAACCGCCCCGATACTACTCAAAAAGTTTTTGAGAAAATCAGGATCGCAAAGCCTCCCCGTTTGTATGTAGCTGCTGATGCACCCAGACCAGGTGTTGCGGATGATGTTGCGCTATGTAAACAAACGCGGGCAATTGTAAAGAATATTGACTGGAAGTGCGAAGTAAAAACACTTTTTAATAAAACAAACGCGGGCTGCCGGGATGGGGTATCTGCCGCAATAACCTGGTTTTTTGATAACGAGGAGGAAGGGATTATATTGGAGGATGATTGTTTGCCAGCAAATAGCTTTTTTAAATTTTGCGACACACTTTTAGAGAAATACCGCGATGATACCCGGATAAGGCACATTGCAGGCTGTAACTTGCAACAAGGAAAAAAATGGGGAGATAGTAGTTACTATTTTTCAAACCGTACACATGTTTGGGGATGGGCCAGCTGGAAAAGGGTATGGAAAGATTATGACAAGAGTCTTGAAAAATATAGTAACGAAGAAATAAAAGAGCGACTTGAAAATATTTACGAAGACCACTTAGTTGTTGAAAGCTGGGTTAATATATTTAACGAAGTGCGTGATGGTAAAATTAACTCATGGGCTTACCCGCTTGATTTTATTAATTTCTTTAATAACGGCCTGGTTGTTATTCCAAATGAAAATTTAATCTCAAATATTGGCTTTGGCGAAAACGCTACCAATACTATTCATTCCGATAATATTTATGCTAACATTCCTTTATCAGAAATTGAGGAAATAACCGACCCTGTATTTATTTTGCCGGAAAAGCAAGCAGATCTGGTAATTTTCGACAGGGATTTTAATATTAAAGCAAGAAGGCGTAAAGAAAATGCTATAGGTGAAAAAGTTAAAAACTGGTTTAAGTCAGCATTTAGGAACGCCGCTTTATAACCAGATTGTCAATAGCGTATTAAGAATTTAGTGGTGAATTTTTTTTCGATTATGTCTATAATTATTCCGTAACGTAAAATGTAGAAACTTTGCGTAACGCTTCAAATAAAAGCGCTGCAATATTGGTTTGTAAGCTCCCTGGAAATGTAACAGGGCCATATTCTGCTCCTTACCCGATTTTAAGAAACAAGTAATTTTATCATTCTTTACCTTCAAAAATTTTCTGCCTGCAAAAGCCTTAAATTCATCATCCGCACAGAACAACGAAGAAATGTTGTGATCAACACCAAATTCAAATTTGGTTGAATTTGAATTGACATAGGGTACATTATTCGCCTGAATCCACAGATAGATAAGATTCATATCAGATACAGCTGTGTAAATATACTTTTCTGTTTGTGATTGATAATAGTTTTCCAGGAAATCACTTTCATGATTCCTTTTATAAGTATTAAGTGTAAAATCAATAAAATCAAAAAGCAGGGTGCGGTTCCATGCGGTACAGTGCGGAGAAATTTGGCCTTGAGAGCCGTTTTCATCAAAACCTTCACTGCCAACAAATGTCCCTTTAAAATTATGCCCCTGCAGATCTTTGAATGCTTTGGTGATGTATACGTCGGTATCGGTAAGAAAAAACGGATCATCGTTTTTTAAAATAGATGCGATTGCAAAATATCGTGCAAAGCAGGCAATCTCAAATTCAGGCGGATTAACACTATAATGTTTGTATACATCAATAAATTCCTTAAAAAGCTTGTTGTTTTCAAGGTATGAATTATCAGTTACGGTAACGTTAAACCCTAAGGATTTTGCTTTATCAAGATATGGTTTTAGGTAGTTAACTTCTCTTGTTTCAAAAACGTATATATTTTTAGGCATAAAATTAATTACGGGTCAAAGCTACAGATAAAACATTGAAACAAAAATGTTACAAAAGTAAAAAACGTGTAATAAAAAAGGCCGGGCAATTAATTGCCCGGCCTTTAATAATTTGTAAGATTGCGCTTACCTGTTACTGAAATTTAAAGCCTATGCCCAATTGGAAAACCTCGTTACGGTAACCCGGAATATAATAGGCATTATCGTCAGTTTCCTGAAAATCAATGGTGTACCTGGCGCGCAGCTCAACATTTGGGTTTATATCAAAGCCAACTCCGATAACACCATCTAACACGGTTCTGTCATTAGTAGTACTGTAATGATCTTTTGCGGTTACGTTAAACCCATCATCATAGGTGTTTGTTGTTGATATAGGAAATGAAACCTGTGGACCAATTACAAAGTTAAAATTTGGTGATAATCTGAATTTAGCCAATAAAGGCACATCAATAAAATTACTGCGCTGGGTTAAATTGCCATCAGTGGTTTGGGCCGAATATCCTTTTTGCGAGTATAATACTTCTGGTGCAAATGATAAAGGATAGGCAATAGGCACGTCTAATGTTAAACCCACGTGAAAAGCAGTTATAGAGCCTGTTGAATAATTTGAATTATAAGAATCAACTGCATCGGCAAAATTGAAACCACCGGCCACACCAACTCTTACACGGTAAAAATCATTTGACTGATTGCGCGGAGCCGAACGCCTTACCGGGCGGCGATGGCCATAGTAATAGCCTTGCGCACTTACTGAACCTGCAACCAGCAGGCATATAGCAAAGAAGATAATTTTTTTCATTGTGTTTTTCGTTTTAATAATAGCATAGAGTAAAAAACAATACAAAGGTTTATTCGGAATTGTTTTTTATGTCATATTTTTCATTCCGGAACAATTTAGCTGGTTAAAATAATGTCCCCGAAATCATATTTAACTACTTTTGGCTATGCGATTTGTTAAACAACGATTGAAATATTCTTTAATTATTATCATCAACCTTATTGCGTTAAATGTTTTTGCGCAAAAGGAAAGCTATATCCAGTCATTAGATCATCAGAACCACTGGGTCGACTCTGTTTTTAAAAAAATGAGCCGCAAGAAAAAGATAGCACAACTGTTTTTTGTACGCGCACATACCAATCTTGGGCAGGCTTATGAAGATTCTGTTGCAAACGTAATAGCAGACGAACAGGTGGGCGGACTTGTATTTTTTCAGGGTGGTCCGGTAAGACAGGCCAACCTAATAAACCGCTATCAGAAACTGGCCCAGGTACCTTTGCTTATTGCAATGGATGGCGAGTGGGGTATTGGCATGCGGCTTGATTCAACCATATCCTAT
>JAQBOS010000292.1 GCA_028287925.1 Mucilaginibacter sp.
ATCCGTCATGGTGGCATGCTCAATTACCCCGGTAAACCAAACATGGGTAAAACCCATATTTTTTATTTCCTGTAAAGCCTTATCGCTGATGTCATTAAACTTTCCCGAGCCATTTTCATCAATGGAGCCATTGGGTTTGTTAACCGTTTTGACATTGCCAAACAAGCGGGGCAACAGTTGATAAATTATAAGCTTATTATCGGTTGATGGTTGTTCCATTCTTTTTGTTCGTGCCGGATGCTTTGATTGCGAAAATGCGTTAAATGGTATTAATGCTACCAAAGTTAAACATACAAATTTTCCAATCTTATCATTCAGCATGCGCTTTATTATTTATGCCTCAACCAATAGCTCGTCATTTGCCTTTACCACCTGTTCTTTATCATAAACCAAAACAGTGGTTTCAGTGCCCGACAGGTTTTTTATCTGCACGCCTTCCTTACTTACTTTTATATTAAGCACGGCACCGCGGAAACCGATATGAAAGGAGAACGACCGCCATTTACCCGGAAGAAACGGCTGGAACGACAGCTTGCCATTAATTACGCGCATCCCGCCAAAGCCTTCAATTACCGACATCCAGGTGCCTGCCATCGAAGTAATATGACAGCCATCTTCAGTATCGTTGTTATAATCGTCCAGGTCTAACCGTGCTGTACGCAGGTAAAACTCATAGGCACGCGCCTCATCGCCCAATTTTGCAGCTAAAATAGCATGCACGCATGGGGATAGCGACGACTCGTGTACCGTGCGCGGCTCGTAAAAATCAAAATTACGCCGGATGGTTTCCAGGTCGTACTGATCTTCAAAAAAGTAGATCCCCTGTAAAACATCGGCTTGTTTTATATAGCATGAGCGCAGGATCCTGTCCCAGCTCCATTTTTGGTTGATAGGGCGATCAATAGCAGGCAGATCTTTAACCAGGATCTGTTCTTTATCCAAATAACCATCCTGCTGCAAAAATACCTGCTGCTTTTCATCATACGGATAGTACATTTTTGCAATGATGTCTTTAAAGCGGGCGGTTTCTTCTTCCTCTTTAAAGCTGATCTTATTTACCAGCGAAGTATACTTTGCAGGTTCGGCTGCCTTTACTTTCGCGGCAACCTCTATGGTATATTTCATACACCAGGTAGCCAGCGTGCTGGTATACCAGTTATTGTTCACGTTGTTTTCGTACTCGTTGGGCCCGGTTACGCCCAGCATTACATACTGCTGCTTATCATCAGACCAGTTAACCCTTTGCGACCAAAAACGCGCAATGGCTATCAGCACTTCCAAACCATAATCGGCCAGGTAAGCTTCATCGGCAGTATATCGTACATAATTAAAAATAGCATATGCAATAGCGCCGTTGCGGTGGATCTCCTCAAAAGTGATCTCCCACTCGTTATGGCATTCGGTACCATCCATGGTAACCATTGGATATAAGGCAGCACCGTTGTTAAAGCCAAGCATCTTTGCGTTGTCAATTGCCTTGCCCAGCTGCTTATACCTGTATAGCAACAGATTCCGGGTAACTTTTTGATCGGCAGTTGAAAGATAGAAGGGTACGCAATAAGCTTCGGTATCCCAATACGTTGAGCCGCCGTACTTTTCGCCGGTAAAGCCTTTTGGGCCAATGTTTAAGCGGTCGTCCTCACCTGTATAAGTTTGGTTGAGCTGGAAGATATTAAAGCGGATAGCCTGTTGTGCCGAGGCATCGCCTTCAATAAGAATATCATTCATTTTCCACTTTTCGGCCCATGCATCTGCCTGTTCCTGTAACAGTGTGTCAAAGCCTTTTTTGCTGATGCGGGATAGGGTTTCTTTTAATTGAACGACCAGCTCTGCAGTTTCATAATTTTGTGATGAAAGGTTAGCAGCATATTTTATAATAGTGGTGCTTTGCCCTTCGGCTGCCTGCAATTTAAATTTTGCGGCTATGTATTTTTCTTTGGTTACGGCTTGCGTGTGAAGCTTTACTGGTTCATTGTTTTGTAATGCGCTCACCAACATCCCGGTTGCTACTTCAAAACCTGTTTTTTTGGTACGCATTTGCAGGAAACCGCCATCGTTCCAGCTTTCCTTTTTTATTTCATCCCAAAATTTCTCATCGTAGTTGGAGTCCTTATTAACCACATCGCCATCAATAAACGGGGTAATAGTTAGCCAGCCGGTAAAGTTTACCGGGATGATGGTATATTTAATAGCCCCAGCTTCATCATCAGCCATGCTGCAAAAGCGGGTAGCCTCAACCTCAACAATTTTCCCTCCAGCAGTTTTTGCGGTGAAATTTCTGTTCAGGTATCCCTCCTGCATATTAAGCTCGCGCCTGAACTTCAGCACTTCGCATTTGGCAAGGTCAAGTTGCTCGCCGTCAATATTGATATCGATACCTATCCAGTTGGCTGCATTAATTACTTTGGCGAAGTATTCAGGATAGCCGTTTTTCCACCAGCCCACGCGGGTTTTATCAGGGTAGTAAACACCGGCAACATAATTGCCCTGCAGTGTTTCGCCGCTGTATGCCTCCTCAAAGTTTGCCCGCTGACCCATCCGGCCATTTCCCAGGCTAAAAATACTTTCGGATACCTTATTATGATGCGGGTTAAAGCCTTGTTCTATAATCTTCCACTCATCAACTTCAATGTAGTCCTTCATTCTTTATTGTAATTGTGTATTGTCGTTCCTTTTAAATTATCCTTCGAGCCCCCTCTAAACGGCAAAGCCCTCATGAACGCCTATTAAAAATAGACACCCGTGAATAATCTCCCCCGGTTGGGGAGACTTTAGCTTCGCGCTTTTTAAGCTATTTTGTCATTGCGAGCGCAGCGTGGCAACCGCACGCCATGCATAACCGCCAATGCAAGTTCTACACCTTTATATTCGCTCTGTATAGCATGCGGTTGCTTCGTTCCTCGCAATGACATAGCGGTTAAAGCTCATCCAACTTTTCCAAACTCATTTTATCTAACCCGCTCACTACCAGGTCAGCTTTATCAAGCACATCCGGCGAACCTATGCCCACTACCTTCATTCCGCCGTTTATGGCTGCTTCAACCCCTGCTATGGCGTCTTCAAAAACAACGCATTCCGCAGGTATAACCCCAAGGGCTTCGGCTCCTTTTAAAAATACTTCAGGATCAGGTTTGGCTTTACTTACGTGGTTGCCATCAACAATGGCATCAAACAGGTGGGCCATATTTATTTTATTCAATATGGTGCCTGAGTTTTTACTTGCAGAGCCTAATGCCGTTTTTATCCCGGCGGCCCTGCAGCTTTCTAAAAATTCTTTTGCGCCGGGCAATATTTCGGCCGGCGTCATCCGGTTTATCATTTCCACATACCAGGTGTTTTTGCGGGTAGCTAATTCCTGCTGTTCTGCTTCGGTTTTTGTAACACTACCCAGCTCCAATATTATTTCTAAAGAGCGTACACGGCTCACGCCTTTCAGCCTTTCGTTATCGTGTTCTGTAAAATTTATTCCCAGCTCGTCGGCTAAGCGTTTCCAGGCTTTAAAGTGATAAACGGCCGTGTCAACAATAACGCCATCCAAATCAAAAATACAGGCTTTAATACTACTCATTATATTTGTTAGCAAATTTAATTAATTAGGGCTTAGTTAATTACGGATTGCCTTGCGGCATCCACTTTTATGAATTCCTTAATTAATAGTCTAAAAATCATCCTTCAATTATCAAATCCCCAATTACTTCCTATTCAACAATTCTAAAACCAATGTCGATTTTGCACCGATAGTTAGTTTCGATAGGTCCTGGTTTTCGCCTGTAACTATATTCTTCGCATTTTTTGCGCCTTTTATCCTTTCATAGTAGCGGTCGGTTGCTGTAGTTTGCTCTTTATCAGCACTGTTATATGCCACCATCACTGTTTTTTTATCATCGTACCTAAAGTACACATAGATGCCATTTTGAGGAAGGTACTGCATCATTTTACCGGTTTGGAGGGTGGTGGAATTTTTGCGGTAATTAGCCAGCTTTTTCACATAATTAAAGGCATCGTTTTCCTTTTCATTCCTGCCATCGGCTGTAAACTTATTCTTCTTATCGCCGTCCCATCCGC
>JAQBOS010000343.1 GCA_028287925.1 Mucilaginibacter sp.
ATCCGTAGCCGAAAGGTAATCTACCAGCTCTTCTTCAGATACAAACTTATTAATGAAGGTTAAATGTTTTGACACACCTAATTGTGCTGCAAGCGTTTTTAAATGATCCCTGTATTCCTCGCCCGAGCTTTTAATTACCCCCGGGTGTGTATTTCCTAATACTACATACATAACATCAGGATGATTTTCTACAATTTTAGGTAACGCCCGCACCACTGTTTCCAAACCCTTATTCCGGCTTATTAAACCAAATGTGAGCATTACCCTATGGCCTTTAAACTGTGTCAGGCTTTTTACCGGGTTAGGCTTTGATGCCTCCACATCCGGAACACCATGTTCAATTATCCGGATCTTATCTTCGGGAATTTCGTAAATGGTAGTTAAAAATTCAACCGCACGCTTGCTCATCACAATTATTTTTGATGACTGCTCGGCAATTTCGCGGATAATTATGCGCTGTACATAACTGGGATCTTTTAAAATAGTATGTAAAATAGATATTAATGGTTTTTCGAGTCTGTTTAACAATGGCAGGATATAGATGCCGCTTTCACCGCCATAAATTCCAAACTCATGTTCCATTATACAAACATCAGCATTGCTGGTATTTATATAATTAGCCGCACGGATATAATCCTTTTGGTGATTTTGCCTGATAACATATTTAACCTCCTCCGGGTATTCATACTCCTGTATACTTTCAGAATCATTTAAAGCCACAACAAAGCCACCGTTCAGCGGTGATTTCCTTTCAGGGAAATTTGCGTTTATAGCGCGCATTAAATTCTGGTTAAATGTTGCGATTCCGCATTCGCGGGGAGGATAGGTTGATATATATGCTATTTTCATTAGTGTAGTTTGTTTTTTAATTGCAATGAAGCGATCATAAGCCAATGTTATATTTTAAATGCAGCTTATGATGGTTTCATTTTGTTAGATAGATGTGTTTTAAATAACCCTGATTTTAATTAATTGTTTAAATCAGTGGCCCAAAAAACGTTCAGTGTTTATCAAGAATGCATGTTTATGACCGTTAAATGGCTATCTACATGCTTGTTTCGTATAATTATCATAAACTATACCAATTTAACTAGAACTATAATTTAGGGATTGTAATAATGTTGGGACATTAATTACTAAAGGGTATTTATTGAAACGAAAGGAGAACTAAGACCTGGTTATTTTTAACTTCAGGATTGTTGAACGATCTTTAAAAAGAAGGATTATATGCCAATATACGATTTTTAGGGCAAGCATTCGTTTAAGCTAAAACATTATTAATCAGCAATAAAACTTTACAGCTTCCAAAATAACATTACAGGCCTTTTTAATTTCATCATGCGTGATGATAAGCGGCGGCGCTATCCGCATGGAATTACTGCAATGTAAAAACCAGTCGGTTATTACACCGTTTTCAATACAGCGGTCAATTATCTTTTTATTAAGTTCAAAACTCTCAAATTCAGCGGCGAGCATTAATCCTTTGCCGCGTACTTCTTTTATTGCCGGATGAATAAGCAGGCTTTTAAACAATGTCTCTTTTTCTGCAACGTCCACAATCAATTTTTCATTTAGCAAAACCTCAAATGCCGCAAGCCCCGCTGCACAACATACCGGGTGACCGCCAAACGTAGTAATATGCCCAAGGATAGGATTTTCCTTTAAAGCGCCCATTATTTGATTTGATGAGATGAATGCGCCAACCGGCATCCCCCCGCCTAATGCTTTAGCCAGCAACAAAATATCCGGCTCAATGCCAAAATGTTCAAAGGCAAATAACTTACCTGTTCGTCCAAAAGCAGCCTGGATCTCGTCCAGTACCAGCAAGGTACCGGTTTCATTACAGCGTTGGCGTAAAGCTTGCAGATATGAAGCATCGGGCACTCTTATGCCTGCTTCACCCTGTACAGTTTCAATAATAACACAGGCTGTTTTATCGGTTATTAATTCAAGATCAGGAGGATCATTAAACTTGATAAAACTAACTCCGGGAAGCAAGGGGCGGTAAGCTTGTTTAAATTCTTCGTTACCCATAACGCTTAATGCGCCGTGCGTACTACCATGGTAGGAGTTATTGCAGGCAATAATTTCACTTCTGCCGGTAAACCGCTTGGCCAACTTTAATGCACCCTCAACAGCTTCTGCACCGGAGTTGGTGAAATAAACAGATTGTAAATGAGCTGGCAGTAACGAAACCAGCTTTTCTGCAAAGCGCACCTGCGGCGTTTGCACATATTCGCCATACACCATCAGGTGCATGTATTTATCCAGTTGATCTTTTATAGCATTAACTACGTAAGGATTACTGTGGCCCAGGTTACTTACCCCAATGCCCGATATCAGGTCGATGTAGGCCTTACCCTCCTTATTGTACATATATATACCTTCAGCGCGCTCAAACTCCAGCAATAAAGGAAAGTCAGTTGTTTGGGCATTATTGGCAAGAAATAGTTGTCGGAGAGTGGGCATGGTGCAAAAATAAGTCTTTAGTCTTAAGTTCTAAGTCAAAAGTTTCTTATTGCTTCAAGAAATTCAATCCAATAATGGCTATGGACTATCGACTACGGGCTATTGACTTAAACTAGTCGCCCGCCCTAACGCTGCGTTCAGTAAGCTGCTTTAGCACCTCGTCATTAAACTCGTGTTCGCTTTTATAAAGGATGCTTACCTTTTCGGGGGATAGTATTTTATAAAACTCGTCCCTGTAGCGCTTTTTTATATCTACTATTTGGGTCTCGTATTTTAAATCCAGATCAACCTGCTGGGCGCCATCGGCGCTGGCATTTGTATTATTTATTCTTTTAAGTATTTTAACTGCAGTAAGCTCTTCAGAATATTTGCGGTACAACGGCCAAAACGCTTTTGATTCTTTTGAAGTTAAATTAAGCCGCTGATTAAGAAAACCTTCTTTAACAGCCTGGATCTTTTTTCCGCCATTTGGTTGTTTAGCACTTCGTACAACAGGCCGCTGAACGGGACTAAAACGCTGTACAGGCACAAGCACACGCCGCTGCCCAAAGCTTTTATAGCTTACGGTCATTATAATTATTATACCTAAAACAGTTCTGATCAGCTTACCCATTTAAATTAATTCTGCACGTTATTAACGTCCTTTTGTAAAGCATTCTCTAAACTTACATCATCAATTGATGAATCATCAGATATAGCTGTTGCTTGTGCATCCGAAGGGTCAAGATTTAACTGTAAATAACTTTTAATATCGTCTACAGGAATATTTGACAACTCCTTGTGTAAAAAAGTACTTTTATGTTCAACAACAGAGCCTGTAAGCTCACTTAGTAATATCCCGCCGCCTAAGGCTAATGCAAAACAGGCTGCAGTAGCATATTTAAAAGCAGTTGAAGTATATAACCTTCTTATTATCCCCTTGCTTTTAACAGCACCCTGGTTAACCGTACTATCTAATATATTTTTATTAAGCTTATCAAAATAACCAGCCGGAACGCTAAAATGTTCCGCAGGCTCACCCAATGCTTCTTCAACAAATATGCGGCTTTGAATCTGCTGCTGCAGGTTCTCAAAATAACCATCAGGCACAGTAAACCCCGGGTCGGTAGTGTTTAATCCGCTTTCAACCGCTATCCTGCTTTGTATATTACCGGTAAGTTCCTCAAAATAATTGTCCGGAACTGTAAAATCTCCAAAAGATCCCTTGTTTTTTAATTCATCTAAATTCTTGAATGCTACAATACGATCTCCGAGGTCGCTAAAATAACCGGCAGGCACTGTAAACGGATTAGCAGGATTAATCTGTTTCAGTGACATATATTCATTAAGCCAATCTTTATTTTCCATTTCACTCTTCATATCTTAGGTATAGATGGAACAATTGTCAAAAGGTTTAAAATTTATTTTAAATTAATCTTTAGATAGTAAATACGTCTCTATTTTTTTCACCGCTAAATGAAATGATGCCTTTAAAGCACCCACGCTTGTGCCCAGCACCTGCGATATTTCCTCGTATTTCATATCATCATAATATTTCATATTAAACACAAGTTTTTGTTTTTCGGGCAGGGTCAGTAATGCCTCCTGCAACTTGCGCTGCGCCTTGTCGCCGTCAAAATACGTTGAATCGGCCAAAGTATCTGCCAGCTCATAGGCAACATCATCAAGCGATACATTGTTCTTTTGCTTTTTCTTATTCAAAAAAGTGATGCATTCATTAGTGGCTATCCGGTACATCCAGGTATACAACTGCGCATCACTCCTGAAACCGGCTAAATTTTTCCAAACCTTTATAAAAACATCCTGCACCAGGTCATCGGCATCATCGTGGTCTATCACCATGCGGCGGATATGCCAGTATATTTTTTGCTGATACTTTTTTAGCAGCATGTTAAATGCCTCGTTCCTGGTTTTCTCATCCTGGAACTTGCTTAATATCTCTGCGTCTTCAACCTCCATTGGCATGTAACAATAATTAAACTTAAATTCTTATTAGCTGCTTATTATTATAAAGCAATATTAATACTTTTCTGATAATTTTTTAGGCCCTCTCCTTTGGAGAGGGTTGGGTGAGGCCTTATTGTAAAAGATCAAGCACCTGTTGCGATGCGTTTTTGGTATCAACCTTATCAATTATTTTACTGAGCTTGCCATCAGCGCCTATAATAAATGTTTTACGCGCTGTACCCATATATTTTTTACCGTACATGTTTTTTTCGACCCAAACACCATAGGCTTCGTTTATACTTTTATCTGTATCAGCAATCAGCGGAAACGGAAGGCTATACTTTGTTTCAAACTTTTTGTGCGATTTTTCATCATCCGTGCTTACCCCTATCACTTCAAAACCCTGGCCCAGCATTGATTGATAGTTATCCCTGAAATCACACGCTTCGGCCGTACAGCCTGGTGTATCATCCTTTGGGTAAAAATAAAGGATCACATTTTTTCCTTTAAAATCTGATAAAGAAACAGTTTTGCCGTCTTGGTCTTTTGCGGTAAAATCCGGGGCCTTGTCGCCTTCTTTAAGTGTTGCCATGTTATCTGGTAAATGTTGCTGTAAAATATCTGCTGTTATTTTTACTATCGGTAACAGTTAATTCAAATATATGTTTACCGGCTGCAATATCGGTATTAAAGCTATAACCCAGAATTTTACTTTTAAAACCCCACTCCATAAGTACCCATTTGCCGTCAATTTTACCCGTATAT
>JAQBOS010000346.1 GCA_028287925.1 Mucilaginibacter sp.
ATTATGTACATGAATTTGAAAGCCATTTTTCTTATCACTTTAGCCTCAAAAGACTAACCCAGGCGCCGGCAGGTTCCCTATACTTTTTAAATAGCGTAGGAAATGATCCGGCAAATGTTGTAAAAGATTTAACTACGAGCGAAGTTGGATTAAGCTTAAGATATGCACCAAAAGAGCAGTTTTACCAGGGTAAAATATACCGCACTCCTGTACCAAGTAAATACCCCGTTCTATCGCTTGATTACACTGCCGGTTTAAAAAATGTTTTAGGTAGTCCTTATGGCTATCAAAACCTGCATATTGAAGTAGACAAACGTTTTTATCTATCGTACCTGGGTTATGCCGACGTAACTGTTGAGGCTGCAAAAACATTTGGCCAGGTACCTTATCCTTTGCTTGATATATTCCGGGCAAACCAAACTTATGCTTATGATATTTACTCCTACAACTTAATGAACTTTTTAGAGTTTGTGGGCGATCATTACGCAAGCGTAAATATTGATCAGCATTTTGTAGGATTCTTTTTTAACAAAGTGCCATTGTTAAAAAAATTAAAATGGCGTGAGGTACTCTCGCTTAAAGCAATTTATGGTGGTGTAAGCGATAATAATAATCCTTCATTGCATCCATCATTATATCAATTCCCTGTATCTTCAACGGGCCAGCCTATAACATATGCGTTAGGAAAAACTCCTTACGTTGAAGGTAGTGTTGGGATCGAAAATATATTTAAATTTGTACGGGTTGACTTAGTTAGGCGATTTACTTATTTAGATCATCCTGATGTTTCGAAATACGGGATCCGTGCAAGAGTAAAATTTGATTTTTAAATATTAACAATGGAACAGCAAACATCGGCACGCACTAACCTTCAACTAGGTATTTACAAGGTTATAGATCCTGTAGTTAAAGTTTTTATAAAATTGGGCCTTACGCCTAATGCGGTTACATCAATTGGTTTTGTACTGAATGTTGGCGTAGCTGTAATATTTATTATTGGTGCCGAAGAAGGTAACCGTGGCGACCTTACCTATGTGGGATGGGCCGGCGGCCTGATACTTTTTGCCGGTTTGTTTGATATGCTTGACGGACAAGTAGCCCGCCTGGGAAATATGAAATCAACATTTGGTGCTTTGTACGATTCGGTATTAGACCGTTATAGTGAGCTGATCATGTTTTTGGGAATCTGTTATTACCTGGTTGGTCATCATTATTTTTTAAGTTCGATATTTGCTTTTATCGCACTGATAGGTTCAATGATGGTAAGCTATGTAAGGGCCCGCGCTGAAGGCCTTGGCATTGAGTGCAAAGGTGGTTTAATGCAACGCCCGGAGCGTGTGGTTACTATTGGTTTATGCGCTATGCTTTGCGGCTTAACCTCATTATATATTGGGGGTGATTATAAACTTTATGTACCGGGGATTAAATTTCACATTTTTGAAACCATGACGATATTTACTTTTCCAATTGCAGTTGTAGCAATACTTACAAATATCACCGCTTTTAAGAGGTTGATCGATGCTAAAAAATCACTTTTAGAGCAACAATAATTTGGCTGCCCGGTAGTTTAAATATTAATCAATTATATTTTAGATAAGCAACGTAGACAGAAAATATCATATCTTCGTAACAATTACATAAAAAGGTTTACAGTTCGCCAAAACATTGCTAAAATTGGTGTTACAAATAAATTGATAAATTGAATAACAGGCAGAGAAATTTTAAAACATTTTAAACCCTGAGCAGAGATGAAAAAGAAATATGTTTCCAATTCACAGGAATCTGTGAGAATGTTTAAGAGTGATTTTTTAGAAAGCTTATCTAAAGTTCATTTCACCGTACCCCTGTATATTTTTGTACCCGTAATAGCTTTTTGTATTTATAAATACACGCAAACCGGTTTGGGTGCTTTTCTTTTTATTGAATTATTTATATCAGGTCTTTTCATATGGACATTGGTTGAATACATAATGCATCGTTTTGTATTTCATTATGAGCCCGCAGATAAGCCATGGGCGCAAAGAATGCACTTTGTTTTTCATGGTGTACATCATGATTATCCGAGCGATGCCAAACGCCTTGTGCTTCCTCCTTCAATGAGTATCCCTTTGGCAACAGGGTTTTACTTTTTGTTTAATGCCATTTTGCCAACTAACTATGTTTTCGGTTTTTTCCCTGCCTTTATATTAGGCTACCTGTTTTATGATATATCGCACTATGCTATACATCACTTTAACTTTAAAGGTAATATCTGGAAAAAAATAAAACAGCACCACATGCTGCACCATTACCAGGATCCGGCAAAAGGATATGGTGTTAGCTCGCCGCTTTGGGACAAAATTTTCCGTTCAGATTTCTTAAAAAAATAGCATGAATAATGCTGTTAGTGATTGTATTAAGATCAATACACGGTCTGTAGCAACTGTTTTAGCAATAACTGTATTTTATTTACTGTTATCGGTTTTGCTGGTTGGCTTTAAAACCGATCAATTATTTCTTGCAGGACTCTTTAATGCCGCATTTTTCCTGTCATCAATCAGCCGCAAATTCATAATAGGCTTTTCCATATTTATAGTTTACTGGATCATCTTCGATTATATGAAGGCTTTTCCAAACTATAACTATAATACGGTACATATAGCCGATCTGTATAATTTAGAAAAACACCTGTTTGGGGTCCATTTTAATGGCAAACTTTTAACCGCTAATGAATACTGGCGAATAAATGGAAAAACCTGGATTGATGTAGCTGCAGGGATCTTTTACCTCTGCTGGATCCCCGTTCCCCTTGCATTTGCAGGTTTTTTGTTTTTTAAAAACAGGCGGCAGTTTCTATATTTTTCATTAACGTTTGTATTAATAAACTTTATAGGCTTTATAGTTTATTACCTGTATCCCGCTGCACCGCCGTGGTATGTACAGTATAATGGCTTTATTTTCCATGCCAAAACACCGGGCAACACCGCCGGGTTGGCTAAATTTGACAATTACTTCCATAGAGGCATATTCAAATCTATTTATGCCAAAGGTTCAAATGTATTTTCCGCTATGCCTTCACAGAATTCATCATACCCGGTTGTAGTTTTGTACTATGGCATAAAAAACCGGCTGGGGTTGATAAATATATTTTTTGCAATAGTAATGCTTGGCATTTGGTTTACTGCCGTGTATGCAAGCCATCATTATATAATTGATGTATTAGCGGGAGTACTTTCGGCAACAGTTGGGATCATAATATTCAATGTATTAATTGCCCGTGTAAACTTTTTCAAAACCTTTGTTGAGAAATACGAAAAGTATATCAGCTAATATCAGTACTCCCTCATCTTCTCCTGAACTATTGTACTAATTACTTGTCAGTACTGACCACTCTACCCTATTGTTAACATTTATTAATATGTTTTTCTTGCGTGAACCATTAAATAAAAGCGCTTTTATTTTCACATAGCTATAAATTATTTATTAGGAGGAAAAAACAATACCAATTATTGTCATATAGCAAATTATAGGCACATTTTTTGACTGTGATAAGTATATTTATACCCCTTGCCCCGGGATAGCACATGAAAAAAACGATTACGCTATTTATTTTAATATTATTTTGCCTGAAGCTATCGGCGTCGGTATGTCCTATTGATACCGATAAAGTAATAGGGCCCGATTCCCCAAAAGACAGCGTTAAATTACAAGAACAATCGACAGAAAATCTTAAATTTTTAACACTGCCTGATTTTTCAGTGGCCGCCCTTCCTAAGAA
>JAQBOS010000358.1 GCA_028287925.1 Mucilaginibacter sp.
CCGCTTGAGTATGAGCAATATGCGGCGGCATATACCGCACCACTTCCAGCTGGTACAGCTATGTATATTAACAATCAAGGCCAAATAAGCTATATGAACGGAAGTAAGTATAGTTACACAGTTATCCAAAACAGTAGCAATAGGTGGCTTTTTACCAAAGTAGGTGTTAATAATCAAGACTGGGTACATTTAGACAGTCGCGATGTAACAGTTACTTTTGACCCAGGTGCAAATCAGTTAGTAACTCCGAGATTGGCAATGTTCTTTAGGGCTATTATGAACATGGCACATTCGGATTTAGGAGTAAACTCAGTTAACATTTCGAGCACAACTAATCATCCAACCAACGCAGCTAGGTCTATGCATTCACGTGGCCTTGCTTTTGACATAAATTATATAAATGGCGTACATGTCACCAATAATCCCAAGAGCTCCATCTATGGAATCGAATACGATCTTTTTGGTGCAGTTTTAGATTCTGATGATGCATTGAACGAACAGTACTTAGAATATTATTCACCCGGAATGCAACAAAGATGGACTATTAATGGAAACACAGTGTGGCCGTCTGTAGCTCCGGAACACCAAACTCATATTCATATATCTCTTCAATAACAATATTTTAAATAAAAAATCAATGAAACTAATAATCTTATTAATGACAACACTGTTTGTAATTGTTGATAAACATAATAATCTGATCAACAGTAAAACAACAAGTCCCACTTTACAGGAATCTTCTATAAATGGAGCGAGTTACAGTTTGGGCAAGGAGCGGCCTTTAAACAACAGCATCTCAATTCAAAATAAAATTCGACCACAAGAAAGCATTAAATTAAATACGTTTACGGAATTGCCTAAGGATGTCGAAGGATGCGTTTGTTACTTCTATTTATCAAAAGTTGATGAAACCAGGAGGAAATATATCATGACTGAGATATTTGCTCAGATTGCCTATATTTCCATTAATGGCAAAATGCAAAAATTTAACTTAGTTAACTTCAAGGACAACCTGTTTTACAATTATTCCAATGGGGATTATACGTTGAGGGTGGAGTTTAAGAATAAGATTAAAACCGATAGCGAGAATTTTAGCATTAAAGGAGTCATGATGTTATTTAAAGCTCAAAAAATGCTTATCAAAAAGAATATAATCGGCGAATGCGGTTGCTGATTATATTAATGTAAATAAAGTATAATGTCGGGCGGGTAATAGTGTTCCAAAACTGCTGTTATGGATGCAATTAATTGATAACCAGAAGTAAAGAAAGATTATCAATTACTAAAAATAGAAAAGCGGATGGTATTAAGGTGCCATCCGCTTTCTTTTTGTAGCAAAATTGTAGTTAATATAAATGCCTTTATTGCCACAAACCTTTTAATAGGAATTATGACGCAGCTTTAGCTAGATTTGTAGGGGTGGATCCGATGGCGGAAGCTTCAGAATCATTAAGTTCTTATAATTATGCAGGGAATAACCCAATAAGGTATAATGATCCGTTGGGGGATTATGCGGCGGATGGTCCCCGTGCTTATCAAGGCTACGGAAGCAGCCCGTGGACAAATCCCGGCATACCCTATTCGGTTGATGGTGTTTTAATTTGGCCCAACGGAGGTAGTGGCGACGGTTTCGCTAGTGATTGTAGTTGTGGTGGCGGGAATGTAGGTGGTAGTGGTGTTAATTTACCTCCGCCTCCTGGTAGCGATGCCTTTATCGCTCTTTTAAGCAACCCGGATTGGGTAAGTAGCCTGCCTGGGGCGACAAGTATAGATTTAAGCCATGACGCCGATTATAATATATATAAAAATGGTGATGTTAGGGTTCAACGTTACGGTACGGGCTATGGTGATGTTATTGATTGGAAGGGATCTGATGTTTATTTTACCCAAAGGAGTGCTAATGCGGGGGGAGCTTATCCGACTGGCTTTAGACAATTTGCTTCTTTAATAATTGGGGAATCTTCCGCCGATCATCCTACTTCAGGGGAATCTGCGGGCATCGCAAGCACTATTATAAATCGAATTAATGCTGTTGGGGGATCATTATACGATCCCAAATGGATGAACAAAGTCGGAACATCAAGTGCATATAACGGGGTAGAAACAGCACGTTATAAACTTTCAATGGGAATGTCCATTGATCAAATTGCAGCAAAATATCCTACGCAATTTGCTGGAATCCTTCAGGCATACAACAATTGGGGAACAGACTATGGGGGTAATGCAAATCCATCTTATTATTGGACAGCAGCAGGTTTGAAGTCGGGGTATGCTTATGATCAGTATATGTCAGGAAACATGATTAGAAATACAGTTGGTAGCACAACATTTTATGCATTTAAAGTAGGAACTTGGCAATGGACACCATAAAAAAGCAAATTTTCATATCTGCAATACTATTAGTGGGACTACTAATAGGTAATCAAGCAAAAGGGCAAGCGATTAAAATCCTTTCTTTTACTGGAAAGGCGGAAACGATTAATGTTTTGCCAGATTATGACCGGGAAGTTCTAACTATAGCAACATTAAAAGATACTTTACACATAGAGGGTTGTACCAAGGTTGACGAAGCTATAGCCTTGAATAAAAGTTTTGTAAAGATAGTTTATCAAGTACGAGGAGGATCTGGCATTCATTTGAGGCATATGCTAATTTTAACCTCTAAGAATAACAAGCTTTGTCAATCGTTGCATATAACGTCTTTGTTTAATGAAGAATACATAGACTTTAACAAAAAGCCTGTTTCTTCTAAACCCGATAAAAGCAGCCGTTATGAAGTAAAAGTTAATTTTCTTAATATGGACTATCATAAAATGACAGCCAGTATTTATAAGGAAGAAAAGTCAAAAGATCGCCCTCAAAATGATTATAATAAAGAAAGTACAATTACTTTAACTTTTGATACAATCAAAAATATCTTTTATAGCAGTAACATGGATGTATCTCAGCACTTTACGATTTTCGACCCTAAAACTCAGCAAGAAAGTAAACAATACTTAATGGGCACATTTCCAATGATTCAGCTTGGAAGTTATAGTTACTACTATATAAAAGGGGAATGGTACGAAAAGGGGCATAACGACGATCTGTCGAAGTACGCATATAAATAGGTTATAAATAAATATTGTTAGCCCGGCCAGATCAGCCGGGCTTTTTTGTGTTTTAAGAGTTGCCGGTATATCTGTATATACGACTATCTGTTAAGGTGTTTGTTTTTATGCTGCAAGTTGTGTTTTTGTGGCACCCAAAAACCTACTTGCCCTACCGCCGGTGGGCGGTGGGATTGGTCGGCCTGCGCAACTTGGCCGCCCCTAAACCCCGCTTTGCACCTGTATAAAACAACGGCCAGCTTGTAAAGTACAAGTCTGATGGGTTCGGACCTGCAGTCCACCACCAATTACGTGGACGGTTTTGTGTACATAGCTGCCGGAACAGGTGCCTCCGCCCTGAGCTACTTCCCGATGCCCGAAGGGCGGGTATTGTACAACAGCGGTACATTTACGCAGGAGTTTATCATCACCGACCAGCAGGGCAACGCGCGGGTAAGCTTCCAGAACAATGCAGGTACCGCCAAAGTATACCAGGAAAACAGCTATTATGGCTATGGCATGGCATTTTTAACCAGCCCGGTTAGCCTGCCGACCACACCCAATAAACAGCTCTACAATGGCGGCAGTGAATGGCAGAATGATTTTAGTAACCTGCCTGATTATTACCAAACTTTTTATAGGAATTATGATGCCGCTTTAGGTAGATTTGTAGGAGTGGATCCGATGGCGGAAGCTTCGGAATCGCTTAGTTCTTATAATTATGCGGGGAATAACCCGGTTGTTTATAATGATCCAAATGGTGATTACGCGATTAATCCGTTTACGCCTGGTTTTAATACACAGGTAGGTAATTGGATTACAGATCCCGAGGTACATAATGGTTTTACGCCTGAAGGTAATACTTCTAATGCGGGTTTTGGCCCTTGTAACTGTGGAGGGAACAGCAGTGGTGTTTATGATATTGGCGAAAGTTCAATGGATAATGCAAACCTTTATCCATTGTACAATGCAGCGAACAAGGCAAGAATATCAGGAGACCCACTTGATTATGAGCAATATGGGTTTGAAAACGCCTCGCAAGTTCTTTATAATGGCCCCCCAGTAAGTTTTAGTTTTACCCAATCTGCAAACGGTATAAGGTATGGATACTATTCATACTCCATATTTGAAAATGTTGGAGGGCAGGTAAAATATCATAGTGGAGTTATTGGTGGAGGGGCCAATCAGGAGGGAGGCCCTCTTACACACGCACAGGAATTGGCGAAATATGGGCAGGTAATAGGAGGAACTTCATTATCCATATCTGTTGGAGCACTTAGACAAGGCTTCGTTATAGAATATGGATCGGTATATACAGACAAAAACTATCAAATTGATTATAAAACAGTTTATAAACTTAGCACGACTGCAACTATTTCATACTCACCAGGTGGTTTTTCCGTTTACAGTAAATCAGGCTACAACACAACGTTTTCTGACTGGGCCGGACCGGTAACTGGTTATTCGATAAGTTTCTTAGCTTTTACATATACACGCGAATGGTCTACCACATATAACACGTATGGGCTTGGTGTCGGACCTTCAATATCCTTGCCAAAAATTGGTACCGGGGCATATGTTACTGGAACAACCACCTTAATTGGACAGCCTTATTTGGCTCCTCCCGTATCAGGAGATTGAAGTAGATAAAGAATAGACTAGTTGATGTATCGTTTTATATAACGGGCTTTAGTATTATGAAAATTAGATATAAAAAAATAACAAGACCAACAGACATTGATTTAAATATTATTATGAAAAGTATTCTTATAAAATTAGATGAACAAGGCTATACAGTTACAAACCAAACTCAGAATTATATTGAATTCATATATAATAAATGGAGTTTTGGATTGAATATTGATGTGCTAGGAAAAATAGACGGAGGAAAATTTGAAGCCGATTTTAAAAATAAAACCATAGCTCTTTCTTTTTTTTTATCACCAATATTTGAAATTATTGCCAGTTGTATTACTGCGATTTTTGGTATCATTAAACATTGCAATATTTTTTCTTGTATAATCTTTATTATGATAATATTTATTTTCAGAATAACATACATAAAGATTGCTGCTAATTTAATGATGAGAAATTTGTTAAATATTTAGTCGAGAAATGTAGTTTTTTTAATTTATTTAAAGTGGATGAAAACAAAAATTAAAATCTGTTCTTTTGCTATAATTATGTTTATCGGTTCATGCGTCAATTACAATAATAAGATTGCCACTATAAAAAACAATACTTCAGGTGTTATAGCTTGCGAGTTGCTTAAAAATGGGCTTATAACCGATAGTTCATTATTTAAGGACACGTCATATATGAGTTATTTAATTAAGCCTCAACATTATGATAATTATACCGTGCCGGATAGCAATTTGACTAAGGCTCCCGATTCAGCTAAAACGTATATTTATATATTAAATTTAGACTCTATTAATAAGTTTCGAAAATCCGGAATAAAAAATGGAATTTTTTACCACTCATTAATGAAGAAGATTGTGATTCAATTAAACAAGGTTCACGAGCCAGTAGACACAATTTACGCAAAATAATTTTCTTAGAATAAAACGGTGCAGCCAATCTCATCAGCGATCAGCAGGGCAATGCCCGCATCAGCTTTGAAGAAAGCGCCAGGAGCATTAGCAGGATCCTGAAGATTTCACCGGGTACAGTTATAAAACGGATAAAGCACATTGCCGATGCCATTAAAAAGCCTGCAATTGTTAAAAACAGGGTTTACGAGGTAGATGAACTGAAAACCTATATTGGCAATAAAAGCCGCGAATGCTGGGTTATTTATGCGCTTGACAGGGAAAACAAACAGGTTGTCGATTTAAAGGTGGGTAACCGCAATAAAAAGAATATAAAAAGGGTGACGGACACATTGTTGCTGGCTGATTGTAAAAAAGTTTACACAGACAAGCTGGATCTATATCGTTATGTTATCCCGCCCGGCATACATAAGGCTATCCGCTATGGCACCAACAGAATAGAACGGCAGAACCTTACTTTGAGAACTCATATTAAACGGCTTAACCGCAGAACTATTGCTTATTCAAAAAGTGTTTTAATGCTGGAAGCGTGTTTGAAAATATATTTTTGGCACAGCGAAATCAGGCACAAACAATAGCCGCTGCCACAGGGCGAATAAAACACTATTCGCCCTGTATATTTGGCTCATCAGGCATTTGAGCCGCCGTCGATCGCTAAAACAGCTCCTGTTGTATATGCTGTAGCTGAGTCTGCAAGATAGGCTACCAGGTCAGCGATATGCTCCGGCCTTCCATATTTGGGTATTGCCATAAGGCCTTTTTGAAAATCAGCATGACCGCCGTTTTCAGGGTTCATATCTGTATTAACCGGCCCGGGCTGAACCAGGTTAACGGTAATCCCTTTATGCCCCAGGTCCCTGGCGAGGCCTTTGGTGAGGCCCACCAGCGCCGATTTGCTCATCGCATACAAAGTTCCCTGGACAGATGGCACCCTTTCCGCCATGCAGCTTCCTATGGTTATTATCCGGCCCAGGGGTTCCATTTTTTGGGCCGCCGCCAGGCAGGCTTCCACCACCGCCCGCACATTTACCGCCATTACCTGGTCGTACTCTTGCAGGGTATGCTGCTCAAAAGGCTTCCCGATATAAATCCCTGCGCTATTAACTAAGATGTCCAGTTTTCCATATCTGCTAATCGTTTCTTCAATCGCCAGGCTAATTTCTCCTTCTTTTGCACTGTCCGCTTTGATGGCTGTCGCTTTTAATCCGGTTGCTTCCAGTTCATTAACCAGGGCTTCCGCTTTGTCTTTCCCGTTAACATAAGTAAAGGCAACGCCTGCCCCGGCAAGGGCCAGGCGCTTTACGATAGCTGCGCCTATGCCGCGACTGCCCCCGGTTACGAATGCTGTTTTGTTTATTAATTTTTGCATTTTTTTGTTTTTAATGTGGAGGTAAAATTAGGCGGCGACTATTATATTTGCAGGTACTGTTAAAATTGTATAATACTAACATAAATGTAAGTATGCGGAAAGCGAGCTCAAAAAACCTGGAAAATGAAATGCTGATCAACGCCAGCTGCGGAATGGCCTATACCATAGCGCTTATTGGCGGGCGCTGGAAATTGCCTATACTTGGCAGGTTAGCGGCAGGAACACTTC
>JAQBOS010000366.1 GCA_028287925.1 Mucilaginibacter sp.
CATCGCCTTGTAATCCTTTAACAAAAGCGGTGCCCATGGTAGCTGTTAAGTAAGGGTCTTCACCATAAGTTTCCTGTCCGCGTCCCCATCGTGGGTCGCGGAAAATATTGATGTTGGGTGTCCAGAAGGTAAGTCCCATGTATTGCAGGTGCCTGTCTTTTGCTATGGCCAGGTTATATTTAGCCCTGGCTTCGGTTGATATTGCGGTTGATACTTGCTTTAACAGGTCATCGTTAAAGGTTGCAGCCATACCAATGGCCTGCGGAAATATAGTTGCCTCACCTGCACGCGCTACGCCATGCAGCGCTTCGTTCCACCAGTTGTAGGCTGGAATGCCTAATCTCGGAACGGCTTTGCTATTATAGCCTAAAAGCGAAACCTTTTCCTCCAGCGTTAGTTTGGATAAAAGATCTTTTACACGGGTTTCAATAGATTGTGAAGCATCTTTATAAACAACCTTATCCTGTGCTTTCAGCAAACACGGAATAAAAACAATCGCAGATAACAGAAACGAGCAGAATTTTAATTTGATATGCATAGCGGATGCTAATTTAAATTCTTTTGACCGTTTTTTATTAAAAGATTCCATACAAAGCTGCAAAGTGTTGCGGCTATACAGTGAAACAATTACATTAGCAGAACTATAACAATCATTTCTATGAAACACCTTAATCTATCTTTCCTATTGTTACTAAGTAGTTTTTTGGCAATTTGTCAGCCAGCACCAAAACCATATGGCCCTTTGCCTACAAAAGGCCAGCTAAACTGGCAGGAAACAGAAATGTATTGCCTGATCCATTTCGGACCGGACACTTATACTGATAAGGAGTGGGGATTTGGTGATGAAGATCCGCAGATAGTAAACCCAACAGAGTTTAGCGCTATGCAAATTGTTGGCGCCGCAAAGGCGGGCGGCTTTAAAGGCATTGTAGTAGTAGCCAAACATCATGATGGCTTTTGCTTATGGCCAACCAAAACCACTGAACATAATATCTCAAAAAGCCCATACAAAAATGGTAAAGGCGATATTTTGCAGGAATATCGGGATGCATGTAATAAATTGGGAATGCAAATGGGGGTTTACTGCTCGCCATGGGATAGGAACAGCGCTCTTTATGGCAAGCCTGAATATGTAACGGAAGTTTACCGCAAACAACTGGAAGAACTATACACGCATTATGGCCCGATCTTTATCTCGTGGTTTGATGGGGCAAATGGGGGCGATGGCTATTATGGCGGGGCAAGGGAAGTACGGAAAATTGATCGCTCAACCTATTATGGCTGGAAAGATACCTGGGCAATTCCCCGCAGAATGCAGCCTGGCGCAGTTCTATTTGGCGATGTGGGTCCCGATGTACGCTGGGTTGGTAATGAGAAAGGGCACGCCGGAGAAACCTGCTGGGCAACCTACACACCACATGCACCCGATGAAGGTAAAGAGCCCGGAAACGGATATACAAAAGATTATGAGGGAACCGAAGGCCACAAGGATGGCAAATACTGGATGCCCGCTGAATGCGACGTAGCTTTACGCCCGGGATGGTTTTATCATAAAGATCAGGATGAAAAAGTAAAATCACCCGATACATTGATAAGTCTTTATTATCAAAGCGTTGGAAGAGGGGCTTGCCTTGACTTGGGTTTATCACCTGATAGGCGCGGATTGCTGTTTGAAAATGATGTGAACTCATTAACGCAATTCGGCCAAATTTTAAAACAAACATTTGCTGTTAACCTTGCTAAAGGCGCTACCTTAAAAGCCAGCAATATAAGGGGAGGGAATGAATTGAAATTTGGTACTGCAAACTTGCTGGATAATGACCGTTATAGTTATTGGGCTACTGACGACAAAATAAAAACACCGGAGGTAACTTTGGACCTGCATAAAAATAAAACATTCAATGTGATCCGTTTACGTGAGAATATTAAGCTGGGACAGCGCATTGATGCGGTAGCGGTTGATGCCTGGCAAAATGGTAAATGGGAACAAATTGCCACTGCAACCAGTATAGGCGGAAACAGGCTTATTCGTTTACCGGCCGATATAACAGCAAGCAAAGTCAGGCTAAGAATAACCAAAGCGGCTGTTTGTATTGCGTTGAGCGATTTTGGATTGTATAAAGAAGCTGATAAGATTTAAAGATGAAAAGTATTTATAGGATATTAACCATAGCGTTATTATTAATTAACGCAGCTGTTGTATTTGGGCAGGAGACTCCATTGTACGATACCTTATCAAAACCGCAGCTCATATCAAAACAGTTTGCATTTACAGAGGGTGCATCGGTAGATAAAAAAGGGAACGTGTTTTTTACCGATCAGCCCAATAACAAGATCTGGGAATATAGCACGGATGGTAAGCTTTCGCTTTTCTTAGATAGCGCCGGCCGGTCAAACGGGATGTATTTTGATAAAAAAGGAAATTTGGTTACTTGTGCCGATGAACACGACCAACTTTGGTCTATCAGTCCGGATAAAAAGATTAAGGTTTTACTTACTGATTTTGGCGGCCATTTAATGAACGGACCGAATGATATTTGGATAGACGCCAAAGGTGGCATTTACATGACTGATCCTTATTACCAGCGGGATTACTGGACAAGGAAAAAATCAGACCTGGACGGGCAAAAGGTTTATTACCTGCCAAAAGGTAAAAAGCAACCCATAATTGTTGATGCCAATTTTAAACGACCCAACGGTATTGTTGGTACACCAGATGGTAAATACCTGTACGTTGCCGATATAGGCGATAATAAAATGTACAAGTACACCATTGAAAAAGATGGTAAACTAAGTAACCGCGAATTATTTACTGCACAAGGCGGTGATGGTATTACGCTTGATGAAAGAGGAAATTTATACATCAGCGGCAATGGTGTTACCATTTATAATCCGCAGGGGAAAAAGATCGGCCATATCCCGGTTCCCGAGCCCTGGACAGCCAATTTATGCTTTGGCGGTGTAAATAAAGATATTTTATTTATGACTGCATCAAAAGCTATTTATACGTTGAAGATGAATGTGAAAGGGGTGGAGTGATTTGGTAAATGGTATATGCATGAATACAGATAACATAAACAGCATTTTTAAAGATTATCTAAAAACGGATAAAACACAATTTGCGATATTAGTAAATGGAGCTTGGGGTAGTGGCAAAACTTATTTTTGGAAGTATAATTTAAATAAAATTGCTGAAGCCGATGGATTTAAAACAATTTATATATCGTTAAATGGTATAAGTAAAATTGATGCGCTAGAACACCTACTTTTTATAAAACTATTACCATTTATAGCAAATCAGGAGAATAAAACAGTTAAAAATGCGACAACATTAGTTACCAATATTTTAAACCAGGTAAGTAAACATTTTTTAAAGTCAAGTTTGACAGATATATTTCAAAATCTTAGTGTAGATACGTTTAACTTTTCAAAATATCTTATATGTTTCGATGACTTAGAGCGTTGTCAAATCCCTGTCAAAGAAGTATTAGGGTTTATTAATAATTATGTTGAACATAAAAATTTAAAAACCATTATTCTTGCTGATGAAGGTAATATTGACATATTGCAAAAGGATTATGATAACATAAAAGAAAAGGTTATTGGAAGAGTATTAAATTTCCAATTAAATATTGAAGAAACGCTACCTGTTTTATTTAAAGAATATGATTTTAATAATAAGGATTTTTATCGGTTTTTAGTAAAATATGAAAAGGTAATAGTTGAGATACTAACAGAATACAAACAAACTAACCTTAGAATAATTTCATTTTATATATCCGTGTTAGAAAAGGCATTTCCATGCCTTTTGAATGTCGAAGAGCAGTATATTCAAGAAGTCATACTTTTTTCGGCACTAATAACTATTGAATTTAAGAATGGAAATCTAAAGTCTTCAGATTTTAATAACTCAAATGGTTTGGAATTATTAGATGAAAGATATTACTCATTGAATTTAGCCCAAACAATGAGAAAGAAGGAACAAGGTGAAGAGCGAGAGAAGACTTATGCAGATATTTTTTATGAAACATATTTAAATAATAGAATTCAAAATTACTTTTATTACCAATCTTTATATACTTATATTCTTTCTGGATATATGGAACCATCAGCGCTCCAAAGTGAAATTGAAAAAAGATACCCAGAAATTATCCCATATCAAACTCAATGTTTTAGGGAATTATTGAAGTATAAATTTAGGGAGTTAACTGATAATCAGTTTTTAACTTTAACCAAAGATGTTTTAACTTTTGCAGAAGAGGGGAAATACAGTATCTATGAGTATATACAAATTGCAAATTTTTTCTATTTTTTTTCAAATAATAAAATGATTGAAGAATCGATTGAAGATGTAAACAAGATTATACTTGGAGGGCTTGAGATTTCAAAACTTAGAAAGGAAATCAACGATCGAATTTTAGATAATTTGTCACATTTTGCAGAAGCAAATCCAGAGGTTGAGAAAATAAAGGATATAGTTAAAAATATTCATTTTGAAATTAAAAAAGAGCAGCTTTCTAGAAACGGGAGCGAACTTATTGATTGTATTAAAAATAAAGACGAAATCGAATTAGCTACAATT
>JAQBOS010000390.1 GCA_028287925.1 Mucilaginibacter sp.
GGTTTTCATAATACCGCCTATCCTGCTGCGGTGAGATCCCATCAGGACTGGTGCCCAAATGCCCGTGCACGTCAACAATGCCCGGCATAATAGTTTTACCGGTCAGATCATAAACTTTGGCGCTATCAGGTACGGCGATCTCGGTTGATTTTCCGATTGCAGAGATCTTATTTTGATTAATGATGATTGTGCCGTGATCAATTACTTCATCGCCCTTCATTGTAATTATCCGCGCATTTTTAAATGCAATTACCCCATTCGGGATATCCGTTTTTAGTTTTAGGTTGATGTCGGTTCCCGCTGTATCAATTGCCGGGGTTTTGTCGGCACCGTCAATAAACGGAAAGGCACTGCGGATATCGCGCACAAAATATTTGGGGCCAAGCGTCCACATTAATTTCTGGCTGTCTTTGCTCCAGTGCAGATACGTTCCTGCATCGCGGGTAAGCTTGTTAAGCGGGATGGCTTTGTTGGCCGCCGACAGCTCCTGGGGGCTGCCGGTATAGATCATCGGTGTGATATAGCAATTAAATAGTTCGGTAAACGCCATCCATTTACCATCGGGGCTTGGTTTAAACTGTGTGGCATACTTTGAGGTATACAGCGTTTGCTGGTTGGCCCCGGTTGTATCCATTATTTTATAGGCTTTTTTATCGCCTTCTTCACTTTGATAGTAGATTCTTGAATCATCTGCCGAGTATTGCGGGTAAATGCCATTGTCAATAATCATTTTGGGTGTACCACCATTGGCAGGCATAACGTAAATGCCCGGGTTTTTACCAAAAGCATAGCCGGATGTCCCGTTTCCTTCACCTTTTCTAAAAATTATTTTATCGCCCTTGTTCGAAAATTTGGGCGAATAGTAATAGCCTTTTTCGGAGGTAAGGCGGGTTACCTGGCAGGTAGTAAGGTCTATTTTATTTATGGATGCCTTTAGCTCATCTGTCCAATCAACATAAACCAACGATTTACCATCAGGGCTAAAAGCCGGCTCGTATTCAAAATCGGTAGTGGCGGTTATTCTTGTAGGTCTGCCATCAGGCAAGCCTTTGGTGTATATATAACCTGCTGCATTAAAGGCGACGACCCTTCCATCAGGAGATGTAGTTAGCTGGCGGATCATCTTTGCCGGAAATTCATCCTGGAAAACTTTTTGCTGAAAATGAAGCGCATCGGTGATTGATTGTGTTGAAGTAACCTCAAAAGGAATTTGCGTTGTATTAAGTGAGGTAATATCAAGATTCCAGATCTTTCCTTTTGCATAAAATATAAGGTTGTTGCTGTTTGGCGTCCAGTTAAAATTTGGATATACACCAAATACGGCCCACGTTTCCTGCTGATCATGCGAAAGGCCGTCATAAACAGGCCACTCTTCGCCTGTGCTTAAATTATGAATAAACAATACCGATTTTAGCCTTACGCGCTTCACAAAAGCCATCAGCTTACCATCAGGAGAGATCTGCGGACGACAGGCGCCACCAGCGCCACCGGTTACTGTTTCGATATTGCCGGTTTGCCGGTTTAGCCTCTGTATGGCATAAATGCCTTTATTGGGGTCTTTATTATATTCGAAATTTGGGCCGGGGGTAACATCTTCGCTCCAGTAAATAAATTTACCATCCGGAGAAACTATTGGCTCTCCTGCATCCTGCTGGTCGTTTTTACGTTTGGTAAGCTGAATTCCATCTCCCCCAGTTTTATGATACAGCCACATTTCGCCTGCGCCTAATGACCGTGTGCCGGTAAAATGTTTGCGCGCAACCAAAAATTGCCCGTCGGGTGTCCATGACGCATTGTTTAATAAGCGGAAGTTTTCTTTAGTGATAGAATGCTTGCCACCGCCATCGCTATTCATTATCCAGATATTATCGCCACCTTCCTTATCGCTGGTATAGCAGATGGTTTTACCATCCGGACTAAACCTTGGCTGAACCTCCCAGGCTCTACCACCTGCAAGCAGCATGGCTTTACCACCGGTAGCCGGGATGCTATAAATATCGCCCAGTAAATCAAAAACTATGGTTTTACCATCAGGGCTAACATCCAGGTTCATCCAGGTACCTTCATCAGTTGTTATGGTTACTTTTTTGGATGGACCGGGAGGGTTCTCCACGTTCCATTTTTGGGCTGATAAATTAAGAGAAAGTGATAAGAATACAAGAGCAATGTAAATAGCTTTCATGTGTGCGGGATATTATATCGCGAATTTACACGATTTATGGGATTTTAAGGATTTACAGGATTAGGAAAGGAGGAACAGGTTAATTTTTTTCTTTCCGGTGATGATTTCTTTAGCTTCTTCCCAGGAGTAGGTAGTGCTTTTACCGCTTAATCGATCTCTTCTTCGTTCATCAAGCTCTTTTATATCATCAATAGTGAATTCATATCCATTATCGTTGTGATCAGTAATTTGCTGCGAATCCATTGGGGTGCTTATTTTTGACATACTCTACTTAATATATACTACTGCGAATTTAATTATTAAATGCCTGTTTTTAAAGGATGTTAGTCAACTATAAAACATGTATTACAGTCTGAAAATCTAAAAAAATCTATAAATCGTGTTTAAGTTCGATTTCAGATTATCTTTACCAAATCCGAAATTGAACATCCGAAATCCGAAATTCCCAAATGACATTACAGGAAATATTAAAACAGTATTGGAACCATGATAACTTCCGGCCTATGCAGGAGGAGATCATCAAATCTGTTTTATTGGGGAGTGATACGTTGGCATTGCTGCCGACAGGCGGGGGGAAGTCGGTATGTTTCCAGGTGCCGGCGCTGGCAAAGGAGGGGATCTGTATTGTGGTGTCTCCGCTAATAGCCTTAATGAAAGACCAGGTTGAAACATTAAGAAGTAAGGGTGTTGAAGCGGTATCAATCGTTTCCGGCATGGGTAAGCGTGAAATTGATATTGCGCTGGATAATTGTATTTATGGTGAGGTGAAGTTTTTGTACCTGTCGCCTGAGCGATTGTTATCTGAGCTGGTGCGCGAACGGATCAAATACATGAAGGTGAATTTGATAGCTGTTGATGAGGCGCATTGTATTTCGCAATGGGGGTATGACTTCCGGCCGCCATACCTGCATATTGCTGATTTAAGAGAACTTCACCCTGAAGTACCTGTGTTAGCGCTTACCGCCACAGCTACTGCTGAAGTAAGGGAAGATATTCAGCAAAAGCTATTATTTAAAAATCAGGTTGTTTTTCAAAAAAGCTTTGAGCGCAAAAATATAAGCTATGTTGTTCAAAATACAGAAGATAAGTTTCGCAAGCTGCTGGATATAGCTAAAGGTGTAAAGGGCAGCGGGATTGTTTATGTGCGCACCCGCAAAGAAACAGCCGAAATAGCCAAGTTTTATACAAACAATGGTATAAAGGCCGATTATTATCATGCCGGGTTGGAATCAGGCCTGCGATCAAAAAAACAGGAAAGCTGGAAAACTAACCGCACACAAATAATTGTGGCTACCAATGCATTCGGGATGGGGATTGATAAGCCTGATGTAAGGTTTGTGATCCATAAAGATCTGCCTGAAAGCCTGGAGGCTTATTACCAGGAAGCAGGCCGCGCCGGGCGCGACGAGCAAAAGGCTTATGGTGTATTATTATATAACTACGCCGACAGGCTGAAGCAGGAAAAGAAATTTGAGCTAAGTTTTCCAACCATACCCGAAATTAAGCAGGTTTACCATTACCTGGCAAATTATTACCACCTGGCTTACGAGGCAGGCGAGGGGATCAGCCTTGACCTTGATTTGGGTGATTTTTGCAGCCGCTTTA
>JAQBOS010000193.1 GCA_028287925.1 Mucilaginibacter sp.
ATAAAAACAGCCTGCGCGTATCATCGATCAATAAAAATGGGATGAAAGAGATCTTGAATAAAAAGATCACAAAAAACAGCATAACAAATGCCAGCCTTACTACCAGGCCCATCTTTACAAAAACAACAAATACTAAACCTGTTATCAGTAAAGCGGATACGATCCAATACCAGATCATGAAAGATCTTTTTTGCAGGAACAGCCATTTTTTTGAAACACCTTTTAACCCGCTTAAAACATACAGATCGATCAGTAAAAGTGCCGCTATAAGGAAAATGATGTGCAGGGTTTGTCCCTTCATTATACAGGATAAAAATTTACAGGATTAATAACGATCGTCATCTATGTCCAGATCGTCCTCATCGGGCTGCAAATTAAACAAACTATTAAACATATCAGAGAAAGCGAAGCCATTATCTAAAAACCCTTTGTTCAATTGAGAGAATTCCGATAGCCCGTGCAAAACAAATTCCATCAATAGCAGGTCCTGGTTCTCCGTTAAACGCGGGTGGAACTTTTTAACCAAAGCCTTTAAGCCGGTAACCGAATTTAAGTTCTTTTTATACTCCTGTTGCGGCAACTCGTCCACTAACGACAGGTTATTGCCATCGCTAAACCAGTTGATAATTTCGGCATAAGGATTTGGCGCCTTTGCTTTTTTTGATTTTTCGGGATCAGGGAAAAATTGCAGCATCAACGTTTTGATGGCTTTGCCTATCAATATATTGGCTACTTTACCCGGGCCTTCTAATTCACCTTCATATACCAGCTCAATTTTTCCAGTAATAGCCGGGATAACACCCAGGAAATCAGAAATGCGCACAAATGTGCTTTTTTCATGGTTGATGAGCATTCGCCTTTCGGCATTGCTAACCAGGTTTTCGAATGCCGATATAGTTAAACGCGCCGATACGCCTGATTTTTTGTCGATATATTCCGAGTTACGGGCCTCAAAGGCTATTTGCTCAACCAAATCCTTTACAAGTCCGTCTGCTTCAACTGTAGCACGTTGCTCATCTGTAAGGGATGCTTCCTGCTGGGTTATTTTGCGGGAGATCTCCACTGAACGCGGATAGTGAGTTAAGATCTGGCTTTCAATACGGTCTTTTAATGGTGTTACGATAGAACCACGGTTGGTATAATCTTCTGGATTTGCGGTAAACACAAACTGGATATCGAGTGGTAAACGCAGTTTAAAACCACGGATCTGGATATCCCTTTCCTGCAGAATATTAAATAACGATACCTGGATGCGCGCCTGCAAGTCGGGCAGCTCATTGATAACAAAAATCCCCCTGTGCGCACGCGGGATCAATCCAAAGTGGATAACCCGCTCATCCGAGTAGGTCAATTTCATTGTGGCGGCTTTAATAGGGTCAACATCGCCAATTAAATCAGCAACGGTAACATCAGGGGTGGCCAGCTTTTCGGTGTAACGTTCGGAGCGGTGCACCCAGGCAATTGGCGTTTCATCGCCCTTAGCCAATACTTCATGATGCCCAAACCACGAGATCGGCGCTAATGGGTCGTCATATAGCTCAGATCCTTCAATGTATGGCATCCACTCATCCAGTAAATTAACCAGTAAACGGGCTATGCGGGTTTTGGCTTGTCCGCGTAAACCCAGCAACAAAATATTGTGGCGTGAGAGTATAGCAGTTTGAAGATCAGGGATTACCGTATCCTCAAACCCAATGATCCCTTCAAAGCCACCGGCACCTTTTTGCAATTGTTTGATCAGGTTTTCGCGTAATTCATCCTTAACCGACCGGCTTTTATAATCCGTCTTTTTTAACTGGCCGAGGGTTGTTATATCTTGTTTATTGTTAGTCATTGGTCATTGTGTCATTAGTCATTGGTACTTGCCAATGGTGAAATCATTATAAGTTCAATGGATTATCTCATTTTTATTTTTCAATCCGCACATCTGCATATTTGCACATCCGCTCATTAACTCATCATCTCACAGTCTTGCGCCTGTTCTTAATATAATCTTCAAAAATATATTCGCCCAGGCCGTTTAGCGAGCTGTAAAACGCTTTGCCGCCGTTTGTTTCGGTAAACTTACGTACAAACTGCTGCAGGTAGGGGTCTTTAGCTATCATGAATGTGGTTATAGGGATCTTAAGCCGTTTGCACTGGGCAGCCATGTTTAGGGTTTTATTTACCACTTTCCTGTCAAGCCCGATGCTGTTCTTATAATATTTTGTACCTTCTTTTAAGCAGGTTGGCTTACCATCGGTAATCATAAAGATCTGCTTGTTGTGGGTTTTACGCCTGCGCAGCAAATCAGTAGCCAGTTCAAGACCTGCATAGGTATTGGTATGATATGGGCCCACCTGTAAATAAGGCAGATCCTTTAAAGTTATAGGCCATGCATCATTACCAAAAACCACAATATCCAAAGTATCCTTAGGGTATTTGGTTCGGATCAGCTCTGCAAGGGCCATGGCAACCTTTTTAGCCGGGGTGATTCTGTCCTCGCCATAAAGGATCATGGAGTGCGAGATATCAATCATCAGTACGGTAGAGGTAAGGGTTTTAAAATCCATTTCCTCCACTTCCAGGTCGCGCTCGGTCATCATAAAATCGCCGATCCCGTGGTTTACCTGTGCGTTGTGGATAGATTGTGTCATGTTGATCTGGTCAAGGCTATCGCCAAACTCAAACTCGCGGCGTTCTGCATTTTTTTCATCACCCTGGCCTGATTGCGGCGAGCGATGATTTCCCTTGCCCGATTTTTTGAGCTTACCAAAAATCTCCTCCAGCGCCGATTCGCGGATACTTTGTTCCGTTTTTGCGGTGATCTTAAACTCGCCGTTTTGCTCTTCCTCGGTCAGGTAGCCTTTTTGTTTCAGGTCATCAATAAAATTACCCATACCATATTCATCATTGGTAAGGTTATATTGCTTATCCAGCTCATTCATCCAGGCCAAAGCTTCGCCTGCATCGCCGGCTGTATAGTTAAGCAATTCCAAGAATAATTTTAGTAATTCCTCAAATCCGCCTTTTTGGATCTGATTGGGTTTAAACTTCGAAAATTCAAATCCGCGCATAGGGTACCCTTTCTGATATAAAATAACGGATTATTTTTCTTAAAAGTTTTAGAAAGGTGGTTTTGGACAGAATTGTTATGAGAATATGACAAACCCGGCAAGTGTAAACTGGATAAGCAAAGTAATCATCAATTTACGATGAAAATATATTGCGTTGTATCTGCTCTGTTAATATATCGATGTTTTTAATTTCCGGTTGAATTTGTATATATCCTTTCCCGTACATCTTTCTGTCTAATGCAGAGACATTTTTGTCATATAGGTCGATGATGCCGTTTGATTTTTGTTTTATTTGCATATCTGGCCATTTGATGGTCTTATAAGCCCAGGTTTCAGCCCTTCTTTCAATGCCGGCATCAGTGAGCGTTACTTCTAAAGTCTCATAAATCTTAACCAATCGCCCAACGCTCCTGTACATCACAAACAATAAAACTGCTAAAACAATCGGTAATGTCCATAAATCACTGATAAATACATCGTGATCTACTGAAAAATACCGCGCGATGATCATAATCGCAATAGTAATTCCAAATGTTTTTAACGTTCTGATCACGGCCCTCCTTCGGATACCTGATATCTTCGACATGTCAATTTTATAAACCTGCTGCATATTGGTTAAATTTCGCGATAATACAATAAAGATGCGTTTTTAAAATCTCTCGGCCAAACTCTCATCATAAACCGGATTCGCCCCTCTATGACCTGCAACAAAAGAGCCCACATAACAGGCTTTCTCAATCAGCTGCTGCATAGGTTCGTTTTTTAACAGGCCCGAAACAAATGCGGCAAGGAAGGCATCGCCAGCACCAACAGTATCTACAACATTTACCGGGCAACCTGGGTGTTCATAAAACTCATAGTCATGCCAGGCTATTGCGCCATGTTCGCCACGGGTTACACAGATGGTTTTAGGATGATATTTTTTCTGAAACTCTATAATGTTTTCTTTTATATGGTTGTTGCTGCCACCAATTAATAATGCCGCTTCGTCTTCGTTCATCTTTATCACATCGGCGCCGGCAACCAGTGTTTCAATGGTTGATAAGGTATAATGGGGCGCACGCAGATTTACATCAAATACTTTTAAAGCCGTGGTTTCCTGCAATAAATTTAACAGGGTATCTTTAGTATTTTCTTCGCGGGAGGCCAGGCTGCCATAAACAATGGCCGATGCCTGTCCGGCAGCTTTGGTAAGCGCCGATTCGGTTTGGATATTATCCCATGATACCGGTTCGGGGATGATATAAGTTGCAACCCCATCTTTATCCAATTGCACCGTAACCTCGCAGGTAGGCAGCCTTTCATCCTGCTGGATCAACTCACTGTACAGTCCGTTGGCTTTTAAAAACTCCAAAAGGCCATCACCCGATGCGTCCTTGCCAACCCTGCTGGCAAATAAAACATTCATGTGCTGCTGTACCAAATGGCGCGCAACGTTCATAGGGGCACCACCGGCAATTTTTTCATCGCCAAAAGCATCCCAAAGTATTTCGCCGAAGCAGAGTATGTTGTTCATAGAGGTGAAAGCTGAAAGGCCAAAGCTAAAAGGTTTTTTGGTTAAATTTATTTAATGGGAAAAATTGCCCTTTCTTGATTAGGCCCCCTAATAACATAACAGCAAATTGTAACGAATACACAAAAATCACGTCTTATCTTTAAATGGTCGAGATCTTTCATAATATCCGTAAAGTACATCAGTTCATAAAACCATGTGATGAGCTGGCAGAACATATCGAGTTTTTCTCTGAGTCGGCTCCACCTGTTCCTGAAAATTCTTTTGGCGATAAAGGAATCCCGCAATTTAAAAGCGTAAAAATGTTCCCCAGTTATACGCCTACCTTTTGGTTTAACCTGGGTACCCCCTATTACTTAAACGTAGCCAATAAACAATATCTAATAAAGGAAACCGATGACATTTTAGTATTAAGAGATACCAGCGTTGAAAAATTCAAACAACCAACCGATCATATCTTTACCGTTAAATTTTTGCCCGGCGGTCTCGAGGCTATGCTGGGCATCAGCCAGGTTAGCCTGATCGGGCAGGTAATTAATCTGAATACTATTTTACCCCCTGCTTTCATCCGAAGACTTAAACAGTCTATGTGTTTAGAGGAAAGGGTGGAAATGATGCAAAACTTTCTTTTGGCCCGCTTTAAAAACAAAAGCAAAGATCATTACTTACAATTTGTACATGATTGCATTGAAAATTATGATTCGGCAGATATGCAGCTAAATACATCTGAAATGGCCGAGAAGATGTTTGTGACCTCAAAAACCATTAACCGTTATTTTAACAAGGTGGTTGGCACATCGCCTAAAAACTATTTCACAATTCTGCGTACCCGCACCGCTTTAACCGCCTATGTAAATCAAAAGGGACTTTTTACGCCTTACGATTTTGGGTACTACGATATGAGCCATTTTTATAAGGATGTGGTGAAGTTTACCGGACAAAAGCTTACTACTAACAGCATAAAGTAAAAGCAGGCTGATCAGGCCTCCGCTAACTCTTTCAAAATATTCTCAGCGCCCTGGATTATTTTTTTATACCTTTTAAATACCCATGTGGTAAACCAGTAAAAGAAGGGAAATGCAACAGCATACCCCATCCATAACCTGGTTATTTTAAATAGGTCTACCCCATCAATAAGCTTACACATTACAGGCAGGATAGTAAGCATTAGAACAGCCCCGAGATAAAAACTTAGTTTTTGAACAAACACAAATTGTATTTTGCCTTTTGAATAATCTGATAATGATTGTTTAAAATTATTGTTTGAAATATTAATTGAGCTTAATTTATTAACTGCCCTAAGGGATAGTACGGCTAATAACAATGAAACTACGGCAGATGCCCCGCCACAAACTTGTAAATACCAGTTGCCAAGTTGCTGAAAATTTATAAATATAAATAAAGCAGTTGCCATACACCCCAGCGAACCAATAGTTTCCGGAACTATTATTTTACTTATTTTGCTTCTGTAATTTACCTGTGTCATTTTTATAATTAGTGAATCTGTTAATTTTTTTTGTTTTTCAATCTCTGCGGACATTTCGCCCCAAATAGTTTTCATTTCTTCCAGTTCCATGGTTTTATTTCTTTAATCAATCTGAGTTATCAGTTTTTGTTTAATTCTTCCCAGCCGGGTACCTATATTGGTATTGCTAAACCCTGTTATGCCTGCTATTTCATCGTATGACTTTCCGTCCAGGTAAAGCAGGATAATCCCTTTTTCTATCGTATCCAATTTCTTTATCTGACTATACAAAATCTCAACTTGCTCTTCTTTTAGGGTATCGTTCAGGTCTGGCTTATTCATCAGCCATTCATCAATCGGGAGATGGCTTCCCTTCTTTTTCTCTTTATTTAAGTGAACGATAGCCGTATTTAATGCGATGCGGTACATCCAGGTACTAATTTTCGATTCACTTCTAAAAGAGCCGAAAGACTTCCAAAGCTGGTAAACGATCTCCTGGTACAGATCTTGTGCATCTTCCCTGCTATTGGTGTATACCTTGGTAACCTTATAAATAAGTCCGGCGTTTTCTTTTATAACTTTTATAAATTCTTCTTTACTATTCATTGAAAAACCGGACTACTCTTAATTAGTATGGAAAGGGGCTGAAAAATCACAGCAAACGCAAATTATTTTATAAATGAAGATAATGTTTTAGATTGTCCGTTTTTTACTAAAAATCCTTCTTTGAATGCTTTTACTTTGATGAAAAATAAACGATCATCATGACAAAGCAGATCCTACTTATATTCTTCTTCATAACTTCCTTGCGGCTGGCTTCATTCGCCCAGCAAAAGGAAAGCTATACACCTAAAATTGAACCTTGCGACTGCATATTTAAGGCAGACAGCAGCTTAAAGACCCGCTGTGCTTATTTGGTTGTGCCTGAAAACCGGAGCAAACCAACCGGCAAAACCATCAAGCTGCCTTTTATTTATGTTGAAAGTAAGAATCCCAATAAACAAAAAGACCCGGTACTTTATACGAGCGGCGGCCCCGGGGCAAGCTCATTAAGCAGCGTGCGTTTTACGCATTACCGCCAGTTTATTAAAAACAGGGATTACATTGCTTTTGAGCAACGCGGCACGACCTATGCGAAACCTTGTCTTTCATGCGACGGAATCAGTGAAGCGGTAAAAAATGCCTATCGCAAGAACCTGCCTTTAGACAGCTCCCTCGTACAGGAAGCAAAAAATTGCCGTAAAAAACTGATTGCCGATGGCAATGATCTTTCAGCCTATAATACCATTGAAAATGCCGCCGATATTGAAGACTTGCGCCGCGCCTTAAAAATAGATTCCATAAATTTGATAGGGATCTCTTATAGCGGTGGCCTTATGCTTACCGTTCTACGCAACTATCCGCAACATATCCGCTCTGTGATCCTCGATTCTGCATTGCCGGGTTTTGTGAATTATGAAGAGGATGCTTTGTTCAGCATCAACCAATCTTTTAATAAGGTGTTTGGCAATTGTGAGCGCGACTCTACCAATAATTCATTGTACATTAATTTAAAACAACGTTTCCGGGATTACTTTTCATCCATCGGCAATAAAGAATTTACTTTAAGATATTTAGAAAAAGGAACTGCTGACAGCATTAGCATAAAATACAGGCGGAGCGAGATGATTGATTTTTTGATGGATAAGCTTACCAGCAATGCCGAATTAAAAAATGTGCCCTACATGATTACCCAATTTATTGCCGGTAATCAGAAAAAATACATGACGGCTTATTTCGATAACATTTTTAATGCAGGTAAAAGCAACACCCTGGGCATGCGTTATTCCATGTATTGCTCTGAACAGATCAACTTTGCCGATCAGCATTTGATTGATCAGCAAAATGAGATCTTCCCCCATCTTGCCGGTTACCGCTTTAATAACGTTGACCGCCCGTTATGTAATTGCTGGAATGTAAAACCGGTTAACAGTATTGCTAAAACACCTGTATATTCAAACATTCCGGCTTTGCTGTCAACCGGGGATACCGATCCTTATTGTCCGGCATTTTATAATGATGTTATTCATCATTTTATGCCCAATAGTCAGCGGGTATTGTTTACTGATAAAACACATGGCCCGGCGTTGAATTCAAGGGAAGGCGATTTTTTGATAGCGCAGTTTCTTGACCACCCCTATCAGCCGGTACAGGTTGATGGAAAGAAAATAACTACGTGGTAAGTGTTAATTTGTGAATTAGCGAGTTGGGGAACTAGTGAGTTAAAGAATTTTTTATGAAAGTATTTATAACGTTTATATTTTCCATTATTTGTATATCTGCATTCTGCCAAAAAAGAGATACCCGGATAGTAATTGGCACGGTTGATACCATTTATTCAACGATCCTGAGTGAAAAGCGGACGCTGATGATCCATGTGCCACAGGGTAATAAAGATGAACGTTACCCGGTTTTATATTTGCTTGATGGCGAGGAGCATTTTCATTCGGCTGTTGGTATTGTTCAGCAAATGGCAGGTGTAATACCTGATATGATAATTGTTGGCATTGTCAATACTGTACGCGATCGCGACCTTACGCCAACGCATGTAACCGATTCAAAAACGTCAGGCGGGGGAGAAAAATTTTTGAAATTTATTGAAGATGAATTAGTTCCTTATGTCAATGCGCATTATCCGGCGGCCCCATATCGGGTTTTAAGCGGACATTCTTTAGGCGGATTAACCGTTGTAAATACTTTACTTAATCATACCAAATTGTTTAATGCCTATATAGCCATTGAGCCAAGCTTATGGTGGGATAATAAAAAGTTATTGAAACAGGCGCAGCAACAATTATCGTCAATTGATCTCTCAAAAAAATCGTTGTTTGTAGCCATTGCCAACAACATGCCGCCGGGTGTTGATACCATTAGCGTAATGAAGGATACCCTTAACAGCAATACACAAGTAACCCGCTCCGTACTACCATTTGTTAAAGCTTTAAAAGATGTCAAACCCAAAAGTCTGCGCTGGAACTACAAATTTTATCCCAATGAGCGTCACGGCACCGTTGAGCTTAATGCTGAATATGATGCGCTGCGTTACCTGTTCAACTATTATCTTTTCAGAGAAGACCAATTTGACGGGCATCCCGAATTGAATGTTGATTCGGTATTAGCCGCTCATTTTAAAATGCTTTCGGATAATTTTGGATATACAGTTGTCCCGTCCGAATCATTAGTGAACAGCCTGGCCTATCATTGCTGGGGTATTAATAAACCCAAAGAGGCTTTTTCACTTTTCAAAAGGAACATCGACAATCATCCCCAAAGTGCAAATGCTTTTGACAGCATTGGTGAATTTTATGCCGGAACTGGAGAAAAACAAAAAGCAATTGAAGCCTACACCAAATCATTAAGCTTACAGGAAACTGTGGATACGAGAAGAAAGCTGGAAGAGTTGAAGACGAAGAAGTAAAGTGGAAATATCAGACTTACGAAGTTTTAAAAACTTCGTAAGTCTTTGTTCACGCAACAACCTAAAAATGATAATAAGGCAATACCATTACATAAACTATAACACCTGTTATGGTTACATAAAGCCAGATAGGGAATGTCCACCTAACCAGTTTTTTATGCTTTTCAACCTGCATTTGCAGGCCGCGGTAAAAGCTTAGCAGGATAAGTGGTAACACGCCTGCTGCCAATATGATGTGCGAGATCAATATGGTTAGGTAAGCAGTGCGAAGTCCGCCAACCGCGTTTCTTTCAACGTCTGATAATACGCCATCACCATCCAGATCACCAAATACCGTTTCTTTTTTCATCAGGTAATGAAACGTGATGTATGATACCAGGAAAAGTGACGACAGGCAAAAAGCCAATATATTTATCCGCTTGTGCATAACGATGTTGCGCTGCCTGATAAAATATAACGAGAGCAACAACAGCACACTGCACGTACCATTAAGTATAGCGTTAAGCTTTGGCAGGTAAAGCGTAAATGAAGGTGTAACATCGGGTACAGGCAAAATTTTCCTGTTAAGGATCACCACTACAGCAAACACAAATATGGATACTGCTGCTACAAAACGGAATATAAATTTATCTGTCATGTTTTGAGATTCAAGGATCAGGAAGTCAAGAGTCAAGATAGAAGCTACCGTTATCTACCCCTCTTTATTCATGATCCACTTTTAATACCTGGTTTTATTTATTTTTTTATTTCTTGACTCTTACTCTCTTGATTCCTGCTTCTATCTTACTTCTAATACAAAGGCGTATCGTTCTTTCGCAGCTCGTCAGATATCAATACTTTAATTTCATCATTCAGCCGTTCGGCTTCTAATGTTGATGCGCCTGTATAGTAACCCCTGATGCGTCTGTCGCGGTCAATTAATATCACCTGATCACTGTAAACAAAATCATTCGGACCTGTTTGCAAGGCGTTTACTAAAAGGCCTTTGCGGGCCATGTTATATATAGTGCTTGTATCGCCGGTTAAAAACAATCTTTTTGAAGAAAGATCTTTAAAGCCTGCAGCATATTTTTTTAAAGCTGCAACATCATCATGCTTCGGGTCAACCGTTATAGATAAAAAATACACCATCTTATTCCTGGTATAAAATGAATCAATAGCATTAACATTCCTGTTCATCAACCCGCAAACCGATGGGCAGCCTGTGTAAAAAAAGTTTACTACCAGTATTTTGTTGTCAAGGGTTTTAAGCGATACAGCTTTCCCATTCTGGTCAGTTAAATTAAAATCGGGAATGGTATGGTAAATGGTATCCTGAACATCTTTTCCGTTAACCTTGTGCATCGTTTTGGCTACCTGTTTAGGGCCAAAAACAGCGAGCGGTTTATACCTGTTTTTACCGTGGGCGGTTAGTAAATAATATAAAAATCCTGGTACTACTAAAACGAGTACCAGGATCGTGATCTTTTTCAGTATGCCGGCTTTCTTCATTACAGCCTTAGGTCAATCCAATAGTGGCTCTCGTTTGTAAGTACCAATATTAAACCGATTATAAAAAGAATCGGGACTATAATAGCCAGCGCAAGGCCAACTCTTTCAAACTTCAGGTGCATAAAGTATGCAACTATATAAAAAGCTTTAAATAAAGTTAACACAATATAAATAGGGTTTATCCAATGTGATGGCCAATGGTAAGTAGGGGCCAGCCAAAGTGCTATGATAAACTCAATACAGGTTATACCTAATAGTATGAAAAATACTTTCCATATTCTACCCTTGGTCATTGTATCATGCTCTTCGTGCTCAGCACCTGCTGCATGTCCATGTGTAGTTTCTGATGACATATATAAATCGGGTTAAATTATCAAACTAAATAAAAGAACGTAAATACAAACACCCACACCAAATCTACAAAGTGCCAGTAAAGGCCAACCTTTTCGATCATTAAATAGCTGCCGCGTTTTTGATAGGTGCCTAACAACACGTTAACAGTGATAATTATGTTAATGATAACACCTGAAAATACGTGGAAACCGTGAAAGCCTGTTATGGTAAAGAACAAGTTTGCAAACTGATGCGATGACATTTGCTGTTGTGCAAGCGGGATCCCATCTTTAAAAAACTCCTGTAAGGTATGCGCGTTCGGAATTGCCGACCACCAAAAACCTTCGCTATGCAGGTGATTCCATTCCAATGCCTGGCAGCTTAAGAACATAAGGCCACCAATAATGGTACCTATCATCCACCATACAACTTCTTTTTTTGAGTTGCGGTGACCAGCCTCAACAGCCAGTACCATAGTAACAGAGCTCATGATGAGGATAAAGGTCATTAAACCCACAAAAACCAGGGGAGCGCCGTGTTCAATCGATGTTCCGGGAACTGATTGGAATACTAAAGAAGGCGACGGCCAGGTTGGGGCGCTAAAACGTAATGCTCCGTAAGAGATCAGTAATGATGAAAAGGTAAACGCATCCGAAAGGAGGAAAAACCACATCATCATTTTACCATACTCTACGTCAAAAGGCGATTTGCCTCCAGACCATGGTGTTGATTTTACCTCATCAACTTGTTGTGTTACTGCTGTACTCATTTGTACTTGGATAATTGTTTTAATTTTGGTTCAAAAGTAAAAAAACATACAGATAAATCCACATAATATCGAGAAAATGCCAAAAAATAGAGGCCATTTCCATCTTAAATATATTCTTTACCTGCGGTATGTTCCTGTATGTGGCTGTTAAAGTATTAATTAATACCAATAAGCCTGCAAAAACGTGTAATAAGTGTA
>JAQBOS010000195.1 GCA_028287925.1 Mucilaginibacter sp.
AACACTTACGCCATCAGCCCATGTGCCAAACCAAAAATCACCTTCGGCATCCTGGTCAACTGTTAATACATAATTACCGCAAATCCCATTTTTACCTGCGGGCTGTTGTTTGTAATGTTTTACGGCACCATTTTCCTGGTTAAACAGATCCACTCCTCCGCCATCTGTACCTACCCACAGGTTTTTATTTGCATCCTCATACAGGTCGAGCACAAAATTATTCGATAAGCTATTGGGTGATAAGCTGTGCCTGTAATGTGCAAAGCTTTTTGTACTTCTTTTTAAAAGGTTAATGCCTCCGCTAAAAGCGCCTAACCACATATTGTTCAGCCTGTCTCTGCAAATAGTGTAAATGCTATTTCCGTCAATGCTGTTTTTATCAATATCATCGTGTTCAAAATTGGTAAAGCGGTCTTTCCCAATATTAAGGATACTAACTCCCCCATTTTCGGTACCTACCCATAATTTACCGGTCTCGTCCATATTTATAGAATAAACAGCATCGCTTGAGAGGCTGTTCTGATCCTTGTTATTATGCTGATAACGGCGAAATGTTCCCTTTAAAGGATCAAACAGATTAACACCCTGATCATGTGTGCCTATCCAGATCCGGTGATCCTTATCTTCAAAAATACAGTTAATATTATCACTTGATATAGAGTTAGCCGCAACACTATGTCTGTACTTAGAGAAAGAATTATTTTTACGGTTAAACAAGTTTAAGCCACCGGATAATGTTCCAACCCATAAATTACGCTGCGAATCCTCAAATACGGCGCTTACATTATTATCGCTTATGCTGTTTGGATCGGATTCAGAGTGAACAAAATGCCTGAAAGAATTTGTTTTCGGATCCAGGCAATCAAGCCCTCCTTTTTGGGTGGCTATCCATATGTTACCGTATGAATCAAGCGCCAGCTTATTTGTAGCGTTGCTCGAAATGCTGTTAATGTTGTTGTTATTGTGAAGATACCTTACAAAGCGCCCCGTTTTTCGCTCAAGCTTATTCAGGCCCGACAAGGTAGCAACCCAAATGTTTCCGGCATTGTCTTCAGCAATATCGGCAATTTGGTTGTTGCTGATCGTGTTAGCATCCTGGAAGCTGTGGTTATATACGATGAATTTATACCCATCGTACCGGTTTAAGCCATCGCGGGTACCGATCCACATAAAGCCCCGGCTATCCTGCATAATACAGATAACATTGATCTGCGATAAACCTTCAGATGTACCTATATGCTCAAACTTAAGGCTCTGATTTTGTGAAAAGCCATTTGCTGTAACAAATAAGAAAAATATTAAAATAAAATATCTCAAAATATTTTTCATAAGCTACTGTTTATCAAGCAATAACAATTACAATATAAAAATAAGTAAAACAATGGGATAGAGGTGGCTATAATGTTGGTTTATAATGATCTGTTTATACGTGGTTTAGCTGCTATATGTTTAAAAAAGAATAAAAAAAAACAGGGATGATAAATCAATATAATTTATCATCCCTGTTAATAAAATTTGCGATACCGGATCTCGCTTTAATAAATTCAGCCTTTATTTAACCCATTGAGTTTCTAAAAGTTTCATAAAATATCCGCCAACAACGCTGCGCGCCTGGAAACCAACCATTTTCCCGTCTTTGGTTTCGTGCCAATCGCTAAGCGGAACATGTGAAGGGGTTTCAGTTGCATATTTGTAAACCGGATCAGTTAATGCTTTAAAATCCTTTTGATTATCAGCTAATGAGGCTGTCCACAGGATCCAGTCGGATTTTGTGTAAGTTTTGCGGCTGTCCAACGGCAAACCGAACTCATTTTGTTTGGTTAAGTAGTAATCAATCTCTTTTTTATAAACCTGTGCAGGGAATAGATGCAGCCCCAATACCTTGTCCCAGATCAAATTATATTTTTGGCTCCAGGTATCTTTCTTTTCAAATACCAATGAATAATGATCACCAGCATCGGCAAGTTCCTGCCACCTGTTTGCCATATCCAGTGCAATAGCTTTGTATTTTTGCGCAACGGCCTTTTGGCCCAGTTTATCGGCAAGGTCTGCATAAGCTCCTAAAGCCACAATTGCTTTTACCGATAAGTTTGCATTACGCGCCAAATGCCCGGCAAAATCATCGGTGCATAATTGGTTACCCGGATCAAAACCATTCTCGCTTAAATAATTGGCCCAAATGCTTAATGTTTTCCAATGTTTTTTTGCAAATGCAGCATTACCCTGAGCTTTTGCAATAGCAGCAGTGAGGATTATCATATTACCTGATTCTTCAACCGGCATGTTTTCGTCATATGTTTGTCCGTTTGCCAATGGGTAAGTTCCCAGGTCGTGCGCTGCAAAATCATGCTTCCAGTCTTTACCTTCGCAATAAAAGAAAATCCCGTTCAGCATTCCTTCTAACAAGGTTGGGTTGTAGATCAGGTATAATGGTGCTGACGGATAAGTTACGTCAACCGTGTTAATTGAGCCATTGCTAAAATTCTCCTTCGATAAAAACAGAACGGTTCCCTTCGGACTTTTCAGCAACTGGTGTGCCGCAATGCTTTGGCGATAGCCCAATACACACAGATCAGCATAGTTTTTACCGCCTGCTTTAAGGGCAGCGCTGTACATGCTTCTATTAAAGGCATCGCACTTTTGCATTACCGATGTATATTCAGTAGCGGCAGTGGTCAGCTCCTTTTCAATGGTTGCACCGGTTGTTTTCCACCATGGTTTTAAATTTTGTTTGAAGTATTGAACCGAATAAAGATCATCATAACCCAGCTCAACAAATTTTTCTTTTGCAACAGCACCGATGCTTCCAAAATCAAAAACAGTATTTAAAGCCAGCTGACG
>JAQBOS010000482.1 GCA_028287925.1 Mucilaginibacter sp.
TTATCATTGGTGTAATATCTTGACGACGAAATAACCTGGTTAAAATATAACCCTATATGGCCGTGATCAATACCTGCGTTAAAGGCCAATGTGTTTTTTGGGGTATAGGGTAATTGATTAAGATATATAGATGATGTTGGATCGGTAACATTTAGGGCCTGCAGGTAGCTATAATTTAATGACAGCGATCCCTTATACCCGCTGATATTTTTAGTTTGTGTTTTCAAACTAACATCAAGCCCCTTTATATCAACCTTACCAAAATTTTGGATAGAACCATTGTAAGCATCTTTGGGGATAAATACAATTTTATTGGTTACATGATTATAATAAGCATCAGCAGTTAGTGCTATATAATCGATAAAACCATTTAAGGCTTTGCTATAGGTAGCCCCCAAATCAAATTGATTTGTAAACTCCGGCTTTAAGTTAGGATTGCCTATTCCGCCATAATACAGATCATCAAATGTTGGGTTCCGGAATATATATTTATAAAAAGCCCTGAACTGAAGCCCTGAATTTTCAAATGGCTTAAAAGCCGCAGATAAAGTAGGCGAAAAATTATTCCGTGCCGGGGCTGCCCTGCCAGCTTTAACCGTTTCAGTAATATTTGTATTCAATAAGCTTCCTTCTAATTGAAATTTCCCAAGGGTTAAGTTTGAAGCCAATACATTTAATATCGTTAGCCTTGTTGGGTGTGGAAATAATGGGTAAGGATAGTTAAAAAGAACGTCCAGGTCATTAACAGCTACATCTGCAGAGTAGGAAACTTCCCAATTAGTCGCGAAATGATAAGCTAAAGCAGCAGATTGATAAACCTCACGTTGTGTAAAACGCTGATCTAACAGATGTTGCTCATTTAAAAAATCCGGATTAAGGTAGCGAAGATAATTCTGGGATAATTTAGTATTCAAAAACAAATGGATCCCACTAGCCCAGATCCGTTCATAACCGGCCTGCATAAAAAAGTCCCTGTTCCATAAACGCTCTCTCGAAGAATTTGTGTTATATAGTATTACAGCGCCGGGCAACCCTCTTTGGGAGTCATAGTAATTTATATGCAGATTAAATTTATTACTATCATTTTTTGTCCAGTACAAAGCACCGTCCACCTGCCTGGCAGAAATATCAGAATTGAGCCGATCCCGTGTGGGGCTTGGTCCATTTCCACTACTTTGATATTTATATTGCCCGTTTGCATTTTCGAAATAGCTATTTACAATAAATGACCAATTGTTATTAATCCGCTGCTGCCATTGCAAATACGGCTCTATCAACCCAAATGACCCTGCTTTTATTCCGGCAGTAACCTGGTAAGGTTTATTTGCTGTAAGCGCTGGTTTAATAGTTCTAATGGAAAGGATACTCGCTGCTGTGAATGATCTTGCCGGCATACAAATGGTTGCAGGCTGGCCATTAAACAAAGTAATATCCTGTACATTATTTAAATTAAACTTGCTCAGATCAATCTGCCCGTTTTCTGCATCGCTTAGCAATATTCCATCATATAAAACGGCTGTATGGTTAGCTCCTAAACCCCTTACTGATACCGTTTTTAAACCGCCTATCCCGCCATAATCTTTTATATTTACACCTGAAAAATTTCTTATAGCACCGGCAACATCAAAAGCGCTGTATTGCTCAAAAGCATTTGCTGAAATTTGTTGTATTGGCGCCATGCTTTGTACCTGGGGTATCGGAGAGGTTTTCACCTTAACCTCATTTAACTTTTTAGCAGTATCAGTCTGGGCATTTACAGAAAAAGGCAAAACAAAGCATAGGAATAATCCTGGTAAAAAAGATAAAATACTTTTTAAGTAGTGCTCAGTTCCTTGCATTTGTCGCGGGTTAAACCCACGGCTATACAGAATACAAAATTTGAAATAGAAACCACAGCAGAAGAGTTTCACATTCAAGCTTCAATCCCCGAAAGCCGTGAATAATATTTATGCTCTGGCAGGTCTTCTGACTTACTCCCCTGTTGCCCGGTCTTCCCGCCCATATTTACATGAACAGTGACCAATTGATTGAACAACGGTTATGGAGCTTACAGCTGCGGGACAGTTACGGAGTTACACCGTATTCCCTTTTAATTTCTTATGGTATTACCCTAAGAAAACCTAAAGCGCTGTAAAAGTATGATAAGAATTTATAATCGACAAGTAAGTTGTGTATTTAGTTGACTGGGTTGATTAAGTTGATTGGGTTAATTAAGTTTGATAAACTAAATGAGGTGCGATATAAATAATGAAAAACATTATACTTTTTTTATTACTGATGGTAAACGTTAATGCTTTTGCCCAACAACAGGATACTGTTTTCCTGAAAAACTTATTGCAAGCCCATCCTGAACTATTCGGCGGTATTCTGAATCACCCAACCCATAATGAGGTTCAGATCTTGTATACACAGATTGATCGCGACAAAAACAACGTCCCTCACTTTACCTCATATAGTTACCGGCTTAATGCCAACCATTATTTTTATCCGGCAAGTACTGTTAAACTGCCCACAGCCATATTTGCACTGGAAAAATTGCATGAATTGAACATCCCAGGCTTAACGATGAGATCCGTTATGAAAACCGATAGCTCATTTGAAGGAGAAACCAAAATGACGGAGGATACATCATCAGGTAACGGTTTGCCAAGTATTGAAAATTATATAAAGAAGATCCTGCTGGTGAGCGATAACTATGCCTATAATCGCCTTTATGAATTTGTTGGCCGTGAAGGGATTAATAATAAGCTAAAGAAATATGGCTTAAATAATACGCGGATCATTGGCCGACTTGCTATTTATGATGCCGGCGAAAACGCTAAACATACCAATGCTATTGATTTTTATAATGATGATAAGCTGATTCATCACCAGCCTGCACAATATGATGCAAAGGATTACCCGATGCATCTGGATAACATGATACAGGGAAAGGGCTACCTCGATAAAAACGACAAACTGATCATGAAACCTTTTGATTTCAGCGAAAAGAACGTTTATACCATTGCCGATATGCAATTGGTATTAAGGCGATTATTATTTCCGAATTCCTTTCCAAAAGAGCAACAATTCAATTTAAAACCGGAAGAATATAAGTTCATTTACCATTACATGAGCATGTTTCCGGGCGAAAGTAAAAAGCCGACCTATAATCGACCCGACTACTACCCTGCTTATTGTAAATTTCTTTTTTATGGCGGCGACAGTACAGCAGTAATCAATCCCGATATCAGGATCTTTAGCAAAGTGGGCGACTCTTATGGCTATAATATTGATAATGCCTACATTGTTGATTTTAAACATAAGGTAGAATTTATTTTGACAGCTGTGGTACAATCAAACGAGGACGGGATCTATAATGATGATAAGTATGAGTATGCCACCGTATGCCTCCCTTTCATGAAAAACCTGGGCCAGGTGATCTATCAGCATGAGCTAAACCGGCCTAAAAAGTTCATCCCTGATTTGTCGAAGTTTAAGTTTAGTTATTAGTTGGTTGATTAACCTTCCAAAGATTTACGAAGTTTTAAAAACTTCGTAAATCTGATTACCCGCAAATCAGCTTCATCAAAACAATCAGCCCTAATCAGCGATCCCAATCGGTGAAATCATCTTCTAATCAGTGAAATCATAATAAATAAAACCAATCGGCGGTATAGATTGTTGAATTAACACACCTATTTAAACAATACTATATGTCAAATACAGCATTACAGCGGATCCCGGGTAACAACGGCTCTGCAAACATAAATTTAAACTGGCCCGAACGTTATATCTCCATAGCTGCGGGCGTAAAGCTGAGCTTTTCAGGCATCAGGAATATATTTAAAAGCCCCTTTACCAGTATTCTAAAGCTTGGAGCCGGTGGCTACCTGGTAAACCGGGGCATTAGCGGGCATTGTGAGCTTTACTCGCAAGCAGGTAAGATCAACACTTCCCCGGTAAATATTAATATCAGGTCTTCCTTTACCGTTAACAGATCGCGGGCTGATGTGTATGATTTTTGGCGTAAGCTGGATAACCTTCCTTTGTTTATGAAACACCTGGAAAGTGTAAATATAATTAATGAAAAACGCTCCTACTGGGTTTTAAAGCTGCCCGACGGTGTGGCAACAGTAAGCTGGGATGCCGAAATTGTTCATGATGATCCGGGTTATATGATCGGGTGGAGCTCCCTCCCCGATTCAATTATTGATAATGCAGGCAAGGTCCGTTTCCGCGATACCGAAGATGGCGGCACCCAGGTTGACGTTGTGATAAGCTATCAGCCACCTGCCGGCGGATTTGGCGCAAGTGTTGCACACGTTTTAAACCCGGTATTTAAAAAACTGGTTGACGATGATGTGCAGAACTTTAAACAGTATATGGATATACCTGAAACAGAAAGCATTATAGCTTTATAGTTTTTGAACCATGATTAAAGGATTCAAAGATTGCCATGATCAAAGTATCAGGAAATCCTAAAATCCTTTAATCATGGTTCAAAAATTAGCCCCACAAAAAAACCCGCGTTAAGCGGGTTTTTTAATATCTATCCTAAGAATCTTTAAATCCTAAAAATCTTAGTTTATTTTACTGCATCAACTACTGCTTTAAAAGCATCAGGGTGATTCATAGCTAAATCAGCTAATACCTTACGGTTTAAACCAATTTCGCTTGCTGTTAATTTACCCATTAATTGTGAGTAAGAAATTCCATGCTGACGGGCGCCTGCGTTGATACGCTGGATCCATAAAGCTCTGAATTCTCTTTTCTTGGTCTTACGGTCACGGTAAGCGTACTGTAAGCCTTTTTCTACTGTGTTTTTTGCAACGGTATAAACCTTGCTGCGTGAACCCCAATAACCTTTTGCAAGGTTCATGATTCTTTTCCGGCGTCTTCTCGACGCTACTGCGTTAACTGAACGTGGCATGTTGTTGTTTTTTGGTAGTGAGTGTCAATTTAATGAACTTAAAAACTCTAATACCTGGTTAAAAATTTGTTAATTACTTACCTATGCAAAGCATACGTTTTACGTTACCCATATCCGCATCAGATACTAAACTGGTGTGGGTAAGGTTACGCTTACGTTTAGTCGACATCTTTGTTAAGATGTGGCTTTTGTAGGCGTTCTTCCTGGTGATTTTACCTGTTCCAGTAAGCTTAAAGCGCTTTTTGGCACTGGAATTGGTTTTCATTTTTGGCATAACCGTCTGTGTATATATATTTATTAATTAATTACTGTGTTTAGATATGAGATTTGAGACGTGAGATATGAGATTTTTCATCCGCACATTTGCACATCAATCATCCGCACATCATTTCTTCGCTGCCTTAGGTGTAACGGTTAAAAACATCCGTTTTCCTTCAAGCTTTGGCAATTGCTCAACCTTGCCTACTTCTACTAACGCCTGTGCAAAGCGTAAAAGCAAAATTTCACCCTGCTCCTTATAAACAATTGCACGGCCTTTAAAGTGTACATAAGCCCTCACCTTTTCACCGGCTTCCAAAAACTTAATGGCATGCTTTAATTTAAATTCAAAGTCATGGTCATCCGTGTTCGGCCCAAACCTTATTTCTTTAATAACGGTTTGCTTGGCATTGCTCTTTATCTCCTTAAGCTTCTTCTTCTGCTCGTAAATAAACTTATTATAGTCTGTAATTTTACAAACTGGAGGTACTGCGTTTGGAGAAATTTCAACAAGATCCAACTCCTGCTCTTCGGCTAATGCAAGCGCATCGCGAAGGGAATAAATACCCTGTTCAATGTTGTCGCCTACAAGACGGACCTCAGTGGCCCTGATAAATTGATTGATGTTGTGTTCGGCTTCCTTTTTCTTAAATGGTAGCCTGGGTCCTCTGTTGAAAGGTTTGTTTAATGCCAAGTTATACTGTTATTTCTTTAATTATTTGTTGTTTAAATTCTTCAATGCTCATGCTTCCTAAATCTCCCTGACCATGTTTACGAACAGAAACCAAGCCTTCGGCTGTTTCTTTTTCTCCCACAATCAGCATATAAGGGATTTTTTTGACTTCAGCATCACGGATTTTACGCCCGATCTTCTCATCCCTGAAATCAATAAGCCCGCAAATATCGGAATCTTTTAACGATTCTGAAAGTTTTTTTGCATAATCTTCATATTTTTCAGAGATCGGCAAAATAATAAATTGCTCAGGAGAAAGCCATAATGGAAAATTACCCGCGCAATGCTCAATTAACACAGCCACAAACCTTTCTAACGAGCCAAATGGCGCCCTGTGGATCATTACCGGCCTATGCTTCTGATTGTCGCTACCAGTATATTCCAGTTCAAAACGTTCAGGTAAGTTATAGTCAACCTGGATAGTTCCCAACTGCCACTTTCTGCCTAAGGCGTCCTTAACCATAAAATCAAGTTTAGGCCCGTAAAATGCAGCTTCGCCCAACTCTACAACAGTACGCAAACCTTTTTCTTCGGCGGCCTCAATAATTGCCGATTCAGCTAAAGCCCAGTTCTCATCGGTACCAATGTATTTAGCCTTGTTATTAGGATCACGAAGCGATACCTGTGCGGTATAATCGTCAAAGCCCAAAGCGCCAAATACATATAGCACCAGGTCAATAACCTTTTTAAATTCATCCTTTACCTGGTCCGGGCGGCAAAATAAATGCGCGTCATCCTGTGTAAACCCACGTACACGGGTTAAGCCATGCAGCTCGCCGCTTTGCTCATAGCGATAAACAGTGCCAAACTCGGCGTAACGCACCGGAAGATCCTTATACGAGCGCGGTTTTGTTTTATAGATCTCGCAGTGATGCGGGCAGTTCATCGGTTTTAAAAAGAACTCCTCTCCTTCCTGCGGGGTTTTTATCGGCTGGAAAGAATCTGCACCATATTTTTCATAATGCCCGGATGTTACATACAGGTTTTTATGACCGATATGTGGTGTAATCACCTGTTCATAACCCGCTTTTACCTGCGCTTTTTGCAGGAAGTTGGTTAAACGTTCGCGCAAAGCAGCGCCTTTGGGTAACCATAATGGTAAACCCATACCCACTTTTTCAGAAAAGGCAAACAGCTCCATTTCTTTACCCAGTTTGCGGTGATCGCGTTTTTTTGCTTCTTCCAGTAAATGCAGGTAATCTGTAAGCTCACTTGCCTTAGGGAAAGTAACGCCATAGATCCTTGTTAACTGCTTGCGGCTTTCGTCACCGCGCCAGTATGCCCCGGCAACGCTCATCAGCTTTACCGCCTTTATAAAACCTGTATTAGGGATATGTGGCCCGCGGCACAAGTCAGTAAAATTACCTTGTGTATAAAAAGTAATGGAGCCATCGGGCAGGTCCTTTAACAGGTCAAGCTTGTACTCATCACCTTTTTCAGTAAAATATTCAATAGCATCTGCCTTGCTAACGGGCTTGCGGATATATTCCTCTTTGGTTTTTGCCAATTCAAGAATTTTATCTTCTATCAGCTTAAACTCATCAGACGAAAACTCGCGGTCGCCAAAATCAACATCATAATAAAAACCGGTTTCAATTGCCGGGCCTATCCCGAATTTGGTACCCGGGTATAGCGCTTCCAAAGCCTCGGACATACAGTGGGCCGATGAATGCCAGAAGGTAGCTTTTGCCTGTGTATCATTACAGGTTAACAAATTAACATTCGCGTCTTGCT
>JAQBOS010000510.1 GCA_028287925.1 Mucilaginibacter sp.
AGGGATAGCCTCAATATCAGCTCAAACCTACAATCATACTTATTTACTATTCTTCGCCGCCGTATTGTTGATAAAATAAGAAAGAACATAACCCGCGAAGAATATGCCGTTATGCTGCAATCATTAACAACTCCCCACTATTCAACTACTGAGCAGCAAATAGCCGAAAAGGATCTTAAACAACAAATTCGAAATGCCCTGAATGAGTTGCCGCCGCGTGTTCAGGAAATTTACCACTTAAGTCGCGAAGAAAATTTAAATACCCGCGAAATTGCCGAAAAGCTAAATTTAACAGAACAAACGGTTAAAAATCAATTAACAGTTGCTTTGAAACATTTAAGGAAAGTTTTGAGTAGTGTTGCTGTAGCCACTTTTGTTTGGTGGCTTTTATAGCTTGATTTTTACTTTTTGGCGCTTAGCGGGCGACCTGATTTTTTACGAAGTTTTTAAAACTTCGTAAGTCTCTTAGCAAACAAAACCAAACAATCGTAACTTTAGCTTATATGTTACCATTGTTAACCTCCCCCCAAATTCGCGAAGCTGATGCTTATACCATAGCTAATGAACCTGTGAGTTCTATTGATTTGATGGAACGTGCCTCAAAAGCATTTGTAGGCTGGTTTGTAAATCATTTTCCGGATAAAAAAAAGGCGATCAGCGTTTATTGCGGCACCGGAAATAATGGCGGCGATGGCCTTGCCATAGCCCGGATGCTGAATGATCATCAATATAAATCTGTAAGTGTTAAGATAGCCAGGTTTTCGGATAAAGCATCAGCTGATTTTAATGCCAATTTTAAAAGACTGCAGCAAACGGGTCTTCCTTTAACAGAAATTAAGCCCGGTGAAAATTTCCCTTCCGAAAATAGCCCGGTTATTATTGATGCCTTACTTGGCACTGGTTTAAATAAGCCGCTTACAGGTGATTATAAAAATTTGGTTAGCCACATCAATAGTTTAAAAAGAATAGTTGTTGCAGTAGATGTGCCTACGGGATTTTTTTCGGAGGGAGAAGTGCCATCTGATGCAGCAGTTTTAAGATCCGGACTGGTGATTACCTTCCAGCAACCTAAAATTAATTTTTTACTGCCTGATTCTGCTGCCTATATTGAATGCTGTGAAGTTGTAAACATTGGTATTGATGAAAAATTTGTGCGATCGCTTAACTCGCCGTACCGGGCTGTTGAAGAGAAGGATATTCGCAAGCTATTAAAGCCGCGTTCCCGTTTTAGCAATAAAGGAACTTACGGGCATGCACTTATTGTTGCCGGGCAGGATGAAACTATGGGGGCCGCCTTATTAAGTGCCGCTGCATCTGCTTATAGCGGAGCGGGCTTAACTACTGCCTGCGTACCCAAATGCGGATTGACTGCTTTAAACAGTTACATGCCCGAGCTTATGGCAATAGTGCGCAACGGAGCAGAAGTACCTGTAATTGAATGGGGGAAATTTAATTCGATAGGCATTGGCCCCGGCTTAGGTAAACAGGAAGATTCAATGGCGTTATTTGCTGATATTTTAGCTAACTATAAAAAGCCAATGGTAATTGATGCGGATGCGCTTAATTTACTGGCAACGTATAAAGAACTCTGGAGCGGAATTCCTGAAAATAGTATATTAACCCCACATATGAAGGAATTCGACCGGCTTTTTGGCGATCATGTTAACTGGTGGCAACGAATCCAAACCGGGATTGAAAAGGCAGCGGAGCTTAAACTGTACATCTTACTAAAAAACGATTATACCATAGTTATTACACCACAGGGAAATGTATATTTTAATACAACCAGCAACCCTGCAATGGCAACAGGTGGTATGGGCGATGTACTTACAGGAATAATTACTTCTTTATTGGCTCAAAAATATTCATCGGAGGAAGCTTGTATTATAGGCGCTTACATTCACGGCAAAGCAGGGGATGAGCTGGCTTTGCCCAATAGGCTTAATGTGGTAATGCCCGGGCAGCTTGCAGCCCGCTTGCCGGCAACTATGGCAAAATTAATGGCATAAAAAAAGGTTGTAAGTATCGTACAACCTTTTTACTAACTATTAACTGATCTTATAAAGAACAAAATACTCAATGGGGGAAATTGTGAACTTTGTTTGATATTAACACATAGCAAAGCTAAGTTCCAATTTTATATCTATAAGACGTTTAGACTATTTGTTTAGTTACAAAAAACAACTAAAAAATTATTCAGCCCGTTTTATCAGATATAAAACTTAGCCAAATAACAGGCTGTTTTAAAGATTGTTTTAAAAAAATGAAATTATTTTTAGGTGATGATTAATTGAGCGGCTGATAATAAACAAGTTAAAAATTGTTAGATAATAGGTGAGATTGTTTTTTTAACTCAATCAACCCAGTCAGCTAAAATTTACCCAAAACCATCATTTGGTTCATCGTAGGGTTTATGCTGCCACCGTGTGGTTCAAGCGTAATTGCAAAAGCGTCAGTTTTTACAGCGGCAATTGTTTTCATCTCCCTCATGTCTGTTGAATCGGGGTTTGCATCAAATACGCCAAGGTCAACAGGCTTTCCGGCAACAATTGCCCATAATTGGTATTGGTGGGCTTTATCATTTACAGGCATTTTTACGCTTGCCATATCAATCATCACCTTTTTCTTAGTGGGACTCCAGGCAATAGTTACAGCCGTTCCGGCAGGAGCGTGGGGTGTTGCATTTAGTTTCAGAAATTTGAACGAAGTATCGCGCAGGATCCCCAATTCTCCTTCAACAAAATTCACCCTGTTGGCAAAATGCTGTTTATCTACCTGCAATGCGGCTAATTGTGTATTTGATTCCTGCAGCTTGTTATATAGATTCATCAAAGCAATACCGCTTGCAATTAATAAAGCAAGGCAGGCTGCAAAGGCATATTTATAAAAGTTGCTTGTTTTTGGGGCGGGCAATGCTATAATATTTTCTTTAACAGGTTCTGCTTTTGTATCAAAATTACGGTCATCGCCAAAGTTGGTAAGGATGCTGTTTAGTACCCGGCTGCGTAAGTTTTCTGCAGGCTCAACTGCATTACGTTCAGCATATAATTCCATCGACCGCTCAATTTCATCCAGCTCAGCTTTAATTGCCGGATGTTTTGCAGCCATGGTTTCCACCTGTAACTTTTCTTCCCGGGAAATGTCTCCCAGAACATAAAGTTCCAAAATGCCTGATTCTATATATGCTTTAATATCTTCCACTTTTCGCCTTTTCAATTAAAATGTTTCCTGAGTTGCTGAATGGCCATTCTTAACCTTGTTTTAATGGTTCCAAGCGGAACGCCTAATTCATCGGCAGCTTCAACATGGGTATAACCTTTAAAATACACCAGGTCGAGAATTGACTTTTGCTCGGGCTTTAGTGTAGCAACTAATTCTTTAATGCCCAGCAACTCAGGTTTGTAAACCGTATTTTTTTGTTCGTCTATGAAAGTTACGTTATTTTCAAGTTCCTGGTTTTTATTCTGATTCTTAAAATCTTTTGATCTGATCTTATCTATTGCGAGATTGCGTGCAATATTAACCATCCAGGTAAATAAACGACCTTTTTCAGTGCTGTAACCCGAAAAAGAATGCCATATTTTCACAAAAGTTTCCTGCAGTACATCTTCTGCGGTAGCGGTGTCAATTATTATACGCGAAATAACCCCATATAAAGAGGACGAATACATATCGTAAAGCGCTTCAATAGCAATCTTTTCGCGATTCCTCAGCGCAAGCACCAATTCCTCTTCCGATAGCAATATTTTTCGTTTTTTACTCAATATGCTTTGAAGATAGAAATGTATTATCAGATTTCAAACAAATGTTTTTCTGCGTGGTACGAAGAACGAACCAGGGGGCCGCTTTCAACATATCTGAATCCCTTATCTAACCCAAATTGTTTGTAGCTGTCAAATTGATCAGGATGGATCCAGTCAATTACCGGGTGGTGATTGCGCGTGGGCTGTAAATATTGGCCCAAAGTAAGGATCTGTACGCCTGCTTCCAGCAAATCGTCCATGGCTTCTAAAACGTCGGCCTCTGTTTCTCCAAGTCCAAGCATAATGCCTGATTTGGTGCGAAGACCAGCTTTTGAAACATGTTTTAAACACTCAAGGCTACGGTCGTATTTAGCCTGGATACGTACTTCTTTTGTTAAGCGCCTTACGGTTTCCAGGTTATGTGAAACAACCTCTGGCCTGGTTTCCAGCACACGTTCAAGGTTGTCCCAAATGCCCCTGAAGTCGGGTAATAAAGTTTCTAAAGTGGTATCGGGGCTTTCCCTGCGGATGGCATTAATAGTTTCGGCCCATATAATTGAACCGCCGTCTTTCAGATCGTCGCGGTCAACTGATGTAATAACGCAGTGTTTTACCTGCATTAATTTAACCGAATTTGCAACACGGTTAGGCTCGTCTGTATCAACAGCTAACGGACGCCCGGTAGCTACAGCGCAAAATGAGCACGACCGGGTACAAATGTTTCCCAATATCATAAAGGTAGCCGTACCAGCCCCCCAGCACTCACCCATGTTAGGGCAATTTCCGCTTTCACAAATGGTATGTAACTTATGCTCATCAACCAAACCGCGCACATGTGCGTATTCTTTTCCAATCGGCAGCTTTACCCTAAGCCAATCTGGCTTACGTTGGGTTTGGCTAACAGCAGGAACAACCGGCAATTCAATCATGATACAAAAGTAGGTAAAAAGTCCGAAAGTCCGGAAAGTCCGAAAGTCCGGAAGAAAGAGTTTACATTAATTACAGATAGTAGAAATGTTGTGATTAGAGGGCAGAGATTGGAGATTAGTTTTACTTCAATTAGCATTCCGCAATCGGCATTCCGATTTCCGCATTAACTAATCTCTAATTAACTAATAACCGCCATCGTCTCATCAACCGATACCTCACCATGAGACAGGTCAAGCACGCATTCACCGTCTTTTATTAATAATAGTTGGGGTGATTCATGATGAACGCAGAATTCAGCTGCAATTTGGCTTGATAGATCCCTGTATTTTATCAGGTCTAAAAAATAAAGATTTACACTTTCGGGTAATTTATCCCAATCCAGCTCGAAACGTTTTTTTACCATCATGCTGATGGAGCAACGGGTGCTATGTTTAAAAATTACGCTATACCCTTCCTGATGTTTTATAGCATTAATTTGCTCTGCCGACTCCAGCGATGTCCAGTTCATAAAATATTTATAAGGATGAAGCCTATTAAACGTTAAACAACACAAAACAGGTTGCAGTTTTAGGCAATTGATGAAAAAATGACATTTTACTGTTAACGCCCGCTTTTTGGATAAGAGCCATAAGCCGGACACAGTTTGTTTGAGCATGAAGCAAGGCTTCCTAATGCTAATGCTATGAATGCTAAGTAAATTATTTTTTTCATTTTATTATCCGATTTGGTTTTATACGGAATTAGCCATTTAAAGTTTCAGCAAGATAAGCCATTTTTATGGCAGTTACAGCACCTTCAATACCTTTATTTCCATGCTTGCCACCTGCGCGGTCAACAGCCTGTTGTTGGGTATCAGTTGTTAATACTCCAAATATAACAGGTTTTGAATATTTTAAAGCAACATTAGTTAAGCCATTGGCAACTGCGTTGCAAATAAAATCAAAATGCCTTGTTTCGCCTTGTATAACACATCCCAGGCAGATCACCGCATCCAATTTGCCGTTTTTTAATAACAGATCGGCCCCTGATGTTAATTCAAAGCTGCCCGGAACCTGATATGTAAAAATGTTTTGCGTTAATGCACCATGTTCAAGCAGGCTTTCATATGCGCCCTGGTATAAAGCATTGGTAATGCCTGCGTTCCATTCAGCAACAACTATCCCAAATTGGTATGGAGCTGCCGAGGGTACTTCGGTTTCAGAAAAATCAGATAAATTTTTAAGATGAGTAGCCATGTTTAATTTCGGATTTCGGATGTTCGATTTCGGAATTATTTAAATGCGAAAGTCGGAATGGCGATTGCGGAATGGTAAATCAGAAATTAAAAAAATCCAATAAAACAATCCGAAATCGAAATTCCGACTTCCGAAATCAATTATAATTTCGCTTCAGTACGTGCAATATATTCGTCAATATTTTGCGCTTCTGCACTTTCAGGATAGTCGCTTTTGATTTTTTTGTACGTTTCATCAGCCGATTTATTGTCGTTCTGAGTTTCGTAAACTAAGCCAAGCTTTTTTAAATATAGCGGAGTTAAAAATTTGTTATTTGCTTTGTCAGCAGCTTTTTTAAAGTAGGTCGACGCTTTATCGTAATCTTTTAACTCAACATAAGCATCAGCAGTGCCCCCAAGCGCTTCAGCAGCTACCATGCTGTCATCACCGCGGTAATTGGTTAAATTATCAATAGCTTTTTGAAATTCGCCTTTGTTTAAATAAGCGGTACCCAGGTAAAAATATGCCAGGTTAGCAGCCTTAGTATTGCCGTAATCGTCAATTATTTTTTGGAATCCGGGGTAGCTGTCAAAACCCTTGATGGCTTTATCCCAGTCTTTTTTAGCCCAAAAATCCTGTGCAACATGCATTTGGTTTGATGCAGTGATCTCACGCGGAGCTATATAAAATTTTTGATAAGCAATGTAAACAATAACCATTGCTAAAATGGCTCCAACTATAAATAACAGGCTTTTTTGGTTCTCTTGTACAAAATTACCTGTTGGTTTAAAACTTTTTTCTTCTACTGCTACCTTGGTATTCGCCTGGGTCTTTGACATTTCTCTTCTAAAATTAAGTTTGCAAAAATACGGTTTTCAAAATTTTTAACAATACCTTTTAAATTAAATATTTATGGGCAGGGATTAGAGGTTAGTTGATGTTAGTGATCAGAGGTTAGAGACCAGAGATTAGGGGAGGGAAATGGCGATAACCCGGTAGCGTAGGACAAAGTCATGTGCTACTAAAAAAAGATAATCTAAAGCTGAAATATTTTCTAAATCCAATCGTGAGCATTCTAATTTCTGTAAGGGCAATACTTGTCATTTAAACTCAGGATATTGTATATTTGTATTAAACGGAAATTATTATGCTATCTGCCATTAAAGGATATTATGAAAAAGGGAAGATCATTATGAAGGAGGAGGCCCCCGTTAAGTCAAAAACTGATGTTATCATTACTTTTCTTACCGAGGATAATAAAATTCCCGGGAAAAGAATTCCTGGCGGATTAAAAGGCAAAGTATCTATACCTGATAATTTTAATGAACCATTGGATGATCTGAAGGATTACATGTAATGGCAGGTAATCGTTATATTTTAGATACTCATTGCTTAATATGGTTCCAGGAAAATAATCCTAAAATTCCGGAGCTGGTAATGAAAATGATTCAAAATCCTGATAATATTGTTTTATTTAGCCAGATAAGTTTATTCGAAATAAGTATAAAACAAAAAATAAATAAGCTTCCCTCATTTTATGCCAGCATTGAAGATGTTTATAAACAGGCTGTAAGTGATTGATATACTTTTATCCCCCATCGAAAATCAACATATCTATCAATATAATAATATTCCTTTGATTGAAGATCACAGAGATCCTTTCGATCGGTTATTAGTAGCTACTGCTGTTCAGGAAGAGGTGACTTTATTATCTGCAGATGAGAAATTAAGCTTTTATCCCGGCTTAGCTAAAGTGTTTTGGTAATTAACAGTAATATTTCATCTGCCAGTTGCTGCGTTTTCTAAAAGAAATCCCTAAAGCAGCATTCCTACTTCCGGTCTTCCGGACTTTTCCGACTTTCGGACTAAAAGAACTAACTTTACCCTCTCTATGTATCTACAGCAGTTATCGGTCATTAATTTTAAAAATTACGCAGAAGCGGGGGTAACTTTTAGCGAAGGTGTTAACATTTTTACCGGGAACAACGGCGCAGGGAAAACCAATTTGCTTGATGCCATATATTACCTGTCGCTTTGTAAAAGCTATTTTAACCCTATTGACAGCCAGCAAATAAAGCAAGGGACTGATTTTTTTATTATTACCGGCAATTTTAACAGGAACGGTAAAGCTGAACATATTGCCTGCTCGGTTAAGCGGAATCAAAAAAAGCAGTTTAAGCGCAATAAAAAAGATTATCAGCGCCTTGCAGATCACATTGGGTTGCTCCCGCTGGTAATGGTATCGCCTTATGATATCAGTATTATTATTGAAGGGAGCGATGAACGGAGGAAGTTTATTGATAACGTGATCTCGCAAACAGACAACGCATACCTTGATGAGCTGATGGTATATAATAAAGTGCTGGCTAATCGCAATGCGCTGTTAAAGCAAATTGCGGATACCGGCCGATATGATCCGGGCTTGTTGGAAGTGTTGGACGAGCAGCTAACCGTTTCAGGTAACCGCATTTTTGAAAAGCGGAAACTCTTTATGGGAAGCTTTACCGAAATATTTAATAAACATTACCGGTTTTTGAGTGATGATGTGGAGCAGGTTGAAATGATATATGAGTCGCAACTGCTGCAAAACGACTTTGCAGGCTTGCTTAAAAAAAATATTGAAAAAGACAGGGTGCTTGAACGTACCAACGCGGGGATCCATAAAGACGATCTGATATTTTCCATTCATGGCATGCCCATGAAAAAATTTGGCTCGCAGGGGCAGCAAAAATCTTTTTTAATAGCGTTAAAATTAGCGCAGTACAGTTTTTTAGATCAGCAAAATAAATTTAAACCAATATTGTTGCTTGATGATATTTTTGATAAGCTTGATGATCAGCGCGTTACCAAACTCATGCAAATGATCTCAAATCACGATTTTGGGCAGGTATTTATAACCGATACCAATGAAAGCCGCGTTAAAAATATATTTAACAACATAGGGGTGGCTATAACGCTGTTTAAAGTAAAAGGAGGAGAGATTGATGCGTAAGGCTAATGACAAATCATTAAAAGAAGCAATTGAGCAAATGCTTAATGTGTATAAAATTAAGCGAAAGTTTGATGAAACCTCCATAATAGCACACTGGCCCGAACTGGTTGGAAAACCTGTAGCTAACCGGACAAAAGAATTATTTATTCACGATAAAAAATTGTTCCTGCGGGTAGAATCCTCAGTAATAAAGAATGAACTGATGATGATGCGGACGCAGATAATCGAAAAAATAAATGATGAAGCGAAAGTAATACTGGTTGAAGAAATTATTTTCCTCTAGTCCACCGTGGAAAAAACGTCTTGAAGTTTAAGTCGTCGCTCATTCTTGAAAACGCAAGAATAAATAGTCCGGGAAGGATAAAGGCGAGCTGTGCTTCGGGATGGGTTCTGTAGAGCAATATAGTACCCGAAACCAAAACAATTATAAGCAAAAGGTACAGAATATATTTAAGAAGCAGTCTCATAATTTTTGTTTCAGTTTAGAAATAATAGGGAATTGCAAAACACAGTTTATCAAAACTTTATAAAAATAGCTACTTCTTTTCGAAAAAACAAAATAACAGGATGTTTTTTATTAATAAAACATCCTGTTAACTAATACGTTAGAATTTTTCAAGAGCCGAAAAAAAGAAGCTGCCTTCAATCTCTGCGTTTTCTGAAGAGTCAGATCCATGAACAGCATTTGCACCAATTGACTCAGCAAATAAGTGGCGGATAGTTCCTTTTTCAGCTTTCGAAGGGTCAGTAGCGCCAATTAGTTTACGGAAATCTTCAACAGCGTTGTCTTTTTCCAAAATTGCAGCTACAATAGGACCTGAAGACATGAAGCCAACCAGCTCGCCATAAAAAGGACGTTCTTTATGAACTTCATAAAATTTTCCGGCAGTTTGCTCAGTTAATGCAATGTACTTCATCGCATTGATCTTAAAGCCCGCCTTTATTATCTGGTCTAAAATTGCACCGATATGCCCGTTTGCAACAGCATCAGGCTTAATCATGGTAAATGTTTTATTGTTACTCATCTTAATTATTTGCTTTTTGTGTTTTTAAAAGTTCATGGTTGATGGATCATAGTTCATGGTAACTGCAATGGAAGCATCAATCTCCTCCGGCTATGAACTATGATCCATCAACTATGAACCATTCTCAATTTCCCGCAAAAGTAGCTTTTTACAATTAAAACATAAAGGTTTTTACATTAAATAAGATAGTTGTATTTGATTTATTTATTTAGCTTTGCAACTCTTTTTTAAAAATTGATGTTAGATATAGCCTCGCTTATAAAACTTTTAGCGCAGCCCAAGAAAATAGTAATTACTACTCATCACAAACCTGATGGTGATGCTATGGGCTCTTCCTTAGGTTTATATAATTACCTTATACAGCAGGGCCATCATGCCAGGGTTATTTCGCCTACAGATTATCCTGAATTTTTAAATTGGCTGCCCGGGGATGACGAAGTTATTATATACACCGAGCACGTTCAGGAAGCAACTGAGCTTATTGCTGCCGCTGATATGATATTTTGCCTTGATTTTAATGCCTTAAACCGCATTAATGAAATGGGCGAGCTTGTTGGCGAGAGTAACGCATTAAAAATAATGATTGATCATCACCTGGAACCGCAGGACTTTGATGATTACCGCTATTGGGATATTAACGCCTGTGCTACGGCACAGTTGATCTATACTTTTATTGTTGAAGAGCTTAACAACAAAAAGTTTATTAATAAAGATGTGGCTACCTGTTTATATACAGGTATCATGACAGATTCCGCTTCATTCTCTCTCCCAAAAACTACATCGGCAGTACACCGTATAGTTGCCGACCTTATTGATGCAGGTGCAGTTAACTGGCAAATTCATGAGCAGATGTACAAAAACTCGTCTGAAAACCGTTTACGTTTTTTAGGCATTTGCCTTTCAGAGCGATTAGAGGTTTTGCATGAGTTTAATACCGCTGTAATAGCAGTAACAAAAGCTGACCTTGAAAAATACGATGTTATAACCGGGGATACGGAAGGAATAGTTAACTATGCATTATCAATAGCAGGCGTTAAGCTGGCTGCCTTTATTGTTGAGCGCAGTGATAAGGTAAAGCTTTCATTACGTTCAAAAGGCGAGTTTCCGGCTAATGAGATCTGCAAAAAATACTTCGGCGGCGGCGGGCATCGTAATGCTGCCGGTGGCGTATCAACCGATAGCCTTGAACAGGTTGTCGCTCAATTTAAACTAATATTACCTGAATATAAAAAACTATTAATACAATAAAAAAAATGAAAAAAAGACTGATGTTTTTAGCGCTTGCTGCGATAGGTTTAGCAAGCTGTAATGGTGGCTTTAATAAAGGCGAGGGAGGATTACTATATAAAATAGTTGATGATAAATCTGGCCCAAGCATTAAGGAAGGCGATTTTATGGTGTTTAACTATACTGTTAAAAATGATGCCGATTCGGTAATGCAGAGCACCTTTGATAAAGGGCAACCGCAGCCATTAAGCATGCCTAGCTTAAAAGGTCAGCCTAAAGGCAACATAATGAGCGTGTTTACACTGCTTAGCGAGGGCGACAGCGCAATTATTAAAGTGAATATTGATACCATGACCAAAGGCCACCCAAGGCCGAAAGAGTTAAAAGGCAAGTACATTGTATATGTAATTAAAATGGAAAAGGTTATAGCCAAGGGTAACCTTAGCGATGAAGTTTTTCAGGGCCGGATAAAGGCATACCAGGAATCACTTGGTGAAGCAGCTAAAGCAAAAGAGCCGATAGCCATAAAAAAATACATTGCTGATAATAATCTTAAGGTTACTACAACCCCATCTGGTTTAAATTATGTAATTACAAAACAAGGAAGCGGACCGGTAGCTGCTGTTGGCGATACTGTATCTGTTAACTATACAGGCACATTTGTAAATGGAAAGGGTTTTGATTCAAATGTAAAAGCTGAAGCTGTAAGGCTTAAACTTCCGATTGATCCAATGAACCCGAATCGATTCAAACCTATTCATTTCCCGCTCGGTGTTCAGGGAATGATCCAGGGATGGAATGAAGCCTTTTTATTATTTAATAAAGGTACAAAAGCTAAAATGATCATTCCTTCAAGCCTGGCTTATGGCCCACAGGGATACCAGGGTGTAGGCCCATATACACCACTTGTATTTGATGTTGAGCTGGTTGATATTATCCACCCAAATCCAAATGCAGCAAAGCCGGCTCAATTGCAGCCGCCGGTTGTTCAGTCACAACAGCCAGTTAAAAAATAATGTTATATAATACCGCCTTCCTGTTTTAACAGGAAGGCTTTTTTTATTTATGATGAAATATATTTTATTTGTTTTTGCTTTAATATTTGCAATTGGCGCCAAGGCACAAAGTGTTATGCAACGTACGCCTAAGGGCGCATTGTACCAGATCTATACCCCAAATACCGGTGAAAAGATTAAGGACGGTGATATAATTACGTTTCAATATATTCAAAAAACGGATAAAGATTCTGTGCTTTACAGTACTTATGCCAGCGGGCATGTAGGACAGGCCAGGATCCAGCCTTCACAAAATGTAGCTGATTTAATGGAGATCTTCCCGCTTTTGGCAGTGAACGACAGTGTGCTGGTTAAAGTACCTACCGATTCTTTGTTTAAAGACCATGAGGATAAGCGGCCGCCGTTTTTCCCTAAAGGCAGTAACCTGAATTTCATAATTAAAATTTTAAAAGCGCAATCAATGGATGCGTTTATGGCCGAAGTGAAACAAGCTGAAATTACAGGTGCAAACAAATATATTGCAGATCATAAGCTTAACTTGCAAACAACAGCAAGCGGTTTAAAATATGTAATTACCCAGCCATCAACAAAGCGTAAAGCCCTTAAAGGCGATACCGTGCTTGTAAATTATGCAGGACGTGGCCTTGATGATAAAGTTTTTGACTCAAGCATTGAAGCCATAGCAAAAGGTGCGGGCTTACAGCAGCCCGGCCGCACTTACGAGCCTCTCCAGGTAGTTTTAGGTACTGGTGGTATTATCGCGGGTTGGGATGAGGGCTTACTTTTATTAAACGAAGGCTCAAAAGCAATATTTGTTATCCCTTCAAACCTTGCTTACGGTGAAACGGGATACCAGGGAATAGCCCCATTTAGCACATTAGTGTTTGATATAGAGCTGGTGAAAATTAAGCCAGCTAAACACGCGGCAGCACCTGCGACAAAAGCACCTGCAAAAAAGCCTGTTTATAAAAAGAAAGTCACATCAAATAAAAATTAAATAGAAAAGCCTCCTGATACATCGGGAGGCTTTTCTATTTTTGCACCATGTTACTTACTGATACGCATACCCATTTGTATTACCAAACAGATGATGCCAAAAGGGCTGAATTAGTGCAGCGTTGCAAAGACAACGCAATTACGCGTTTGTTTTTACCCAATGTTGATGTTGCGTCTGTACCTATGGTGTTTTCACTGGAGACGTCTTTTCCTGATGTTTGTTTCCCTATGCTTGGTTTGCACCCCTGCTCTGTAAAGGAGGATTGGGAAGACGAGCTAAGTAAAATACAACAAGCCATTCATCAGCATAAAATATATGCAATAGGCGAAATCGGGATTGATCTGTACTGGGATAAAACTACCCTGCCTCAACAAATACTGGCCTTTAAAAAACAAATTGCCTGGGCAAAATCATTAAAGCTACCTATTAATATCCACTGTCGCGATGCATTTGACCAGGTTTATGAGGTGTTATTACAGGAGAAAAATGATGATCTCCGCGGGATCTTTCATTGTTTTGGCGGAACACTGGAGCAAGCCAGTAAATTAATTGAATTAGGCTTTTACCTGGGCATTGGCGGCGTAGTAACCTATAAAAACGCGGGACTTGATAAAGTTGTAGCACAAGTTGATCTGAAGCATATAGTTTTAGAAACAGATTCTCCGTACCTTACGCCCGTTCCGTACCGGGGCAAGCCTAATGAAAGCTCATATTTAATTTATATCGCCCAAAAGGTTGCAGAGCTTCATCAAACAGACCTTGAAACTGTGGCTGCTATCACCACAGAAAATTCAAAAACGGTATTTAGTGTATAACGATTTTTTTTCGATAGCTTTATTTTTTTCAGAACCTATATAACGCATGAGTCAGATCTTGATCATTTATACCGGAGGGACAATTGGTATGATGAGCGACCCTCAAACCAAGGTGCTCAAACCGATCAATTTTGAGCAGATAATGGATAATGTTCCTGAGTTGGAAAAACTTAATTGTAAAATTAAGGTGCATTCATTTGAGCAGATAATTGATTCATCAAACATGAACCCGGCTATTTGGAGTGAGCTGGCCAGCCTGATCCAGTCAAATTATGATGATGTTGACGGCTTTGTAATCCTGCACGGCTCAGACACCATGGCATTTACAGCTTCGGCTTTGAGCTTCATGCTCGAAGATTTGGGCAAGCCTGTGATATTTACAGGCTCGCAGTTGCCCATAAGTGCTATCCGCACAGATGCCAAGGAAAATTTAATGACATCCATTGAAATTGCCAAAGCCAAAAAGAACGATCGTGCTCGTGTACCCGAGGTTTGTATCTATTTTGATTATAAATTATTCAGGGGTAACCGCTCGTTCAAATATAATTCATCCAAGTTTGAGGCATTCCGCTCGCCTAACTATCCCATCCTGGCCGAATCGGGTGTACACCTTCGCTTTAGCGCCAACGATATCAGGCATCCAAAAGAAGGCGAAGGACTGAAAGTTCATAAGGAACTGGTGAGTGATGTTGCTGTGCTGAAGCTATATCCGGGCATCAGCCCGAAGGTTGTGGAAACCATCCTTACAGCAGATGTAAGAGGTATAGTGATGGAAACCTTCGGCGCCGGCAATACCACAACCGATCAATGGTTTGTTGACCTATTAAAAACAGCTATCGACAGCGGTAAAGTGATCCTTGATATTTCGCAATGTAAAGTAGGCACCGTTGAGCTTGGCCGTTATGAAACCAGCAAGCACCTGAAAGATGTAGGCGTAGCCAACGGCTATGATATGACCTATGAATCTGCCGTTACCAAAATGATGTACCTGCTGGGCCAGTTTGAAAACCCGCAGGATGTTAAACAATATTTGGAAACGGATATCAGGGGTGAGATAACGGTATCGTAATCTTAAGCCAAATTTTGCGAAACTTAGAAAGCGTTATTTTACTTATATTTACATTATAATTAATATAGATTATGTTAACCACTATAAAAGGATATTATGACCATGGACAGATCATCCTTGAGGAGATTCCGCCGGTAAAAACTAAAACCGAAGTTATGGTTACATTTCTTTCTGACGATAAAAAAAAAGCAACTTCGGCCAAAAGGAAGTTAGGTGGGTTAGAAGGGAAAGTTAATCTTCCTGACGATTTTAACGAGCCATTAGATGATCTAAAAGACTATATGTAATAAATGGATCTATTGTTAGATACCCAAATACTAATTTGGTCATTCGATATTTATTCTCCTCTTTCTAAATTGCATAAAGAGTTACTTGAAGATACTGCAAATCAGATTTTTGTTAGTCAGATTAGCCTTATGGAACTTGCAATAAAGAAAAATATTAACAAGTTGCCAGATTTCATACCAGAAATAAAGGAGTTGACCACTCAGTTATTGACTAATGGATTTGAACTTTTATCATTAACTAACGAACAAATATTTTCGTATCAGCATTTACCTTTATTTAGTGAACATAAAGATCCATTTGATCGATTCTTAATCGCAATAGCAAAACAAGAAAAACTTACTATTATGACAACGGACATTAAATTTAAATTGTATTCAAGTTTAGTACAAACTATATAATACTTGTCAAAGTCCTAAAATATAAGACTATCGAGTAGTTGCAATATTCTGATATTTAATACTTTACCTGCTATTAACAAACCTCGTCAATTATTCTGATTGATAAAGCGTACCTTTGCAAAATTATTTTCCTGGGCAGGCCTTTTAATGCATGGCTTTTTACCTCCACGACAATAAGCAAAGATTAGATTTATGAAAAAAATTGTCGATTACAGGAAGCTGTTAAATGTAGGTGAAGCAGCAGAATTGCAGGAATTAAAAACTATTTATCGCGGCTTAATGAAAACCTGGCACCCGGATAAATTCCAGGATAGTGCTGAAAGCAGGTTAGAAGCGGAAGAAAAAAGCAAAACCATAATTGAAGCATACCATTTCCTGGTAAGCATTGCACCCGAAACACGCGATCAATCCTTTGCGGAATATACACTGACTACAACCACATCAAATATTCTCGATTTTGATTATAAATCACAGGTATTAACCGTTAACTTTTTAGACGGAAACACCTACGAATACTTTGATGTACCAAAAGAGGTTTATAGAAAATTCATCAATGCTGATTCTCCCGGAAGATTTGCCCGCAGGCATATTTTCAATAACTACGTTTACCGCAGCATGAATAAGCTGGCTGCAACAGCGTAAGCGACACCCGTAACTAAGAGATTTTTCAGGGTTGATTAGGTTGATTAAGAGAGTGGTTGATTAAGTTAAAACATAACGAAACCCAATCTAACTTAATCAACCTAATCCAACGCAATCAACTAATTCACTATATTAGTTGATAAAATCTCATCACATGAAAAAGCTCTTCTTCCTGCTGCTTATTTCCATTTCGGCAAATGCACAAACATTCAGGATAAATATTGATGCTTCGCTTAACGAGCCAACGCTGGATGCTCGCCTGCTACTACTGCTTTCAAAAAGCAACAAAGCTGAGCCTCGTTTCCAGGTGAGCGATGCTGCCAATAGCCAGCTGATTTTTGGCATGGATGTGGAGGGCTGGAAACCGGGAACAACCCAGCTGGTGGATGTGCAGGCAATTGGTTACCCCATTGAAAGGCTGAAAGATATACCTGCGGGCGATTATTATGTACAGGTGCTGCTGCATAAATATGAAACTTTTCATTTAAAAACAGGGCAAACCGTTAAGCTGCCGATGGACAGAGGTGAAGGCCAGCACTGGAACATTGCCCCGGGCAATATTTACTCGGCACCCATAAAAATTCATTTTGATGCGGCAGCTACAAATGAAATTGCCCTGGCAATTACAAAGATCATTCCGCCTATAAAACAACCGGAAGATACCAAATACATTAAGCACATCAGGATCCAGAGTAAACTGCTTACCGAATTTTGGGGACGCCCGATGTATTTGAGCGCCAATATATTGCTGCCTGCCGGTTTTGACGAACATAAGAATGTTAAATACCCGCTGGCAATTTTCCAGGATCATTTCAATGCCGATTTTGGAGGTTTCAGCACCATAAAACCAGACACAGCAAATATGAAACCAGATACCTCTGCACGTTTTCATATAACGGGCTATAATAAAATAGTGGCGCAGGAGGCTTATGGTTTTTACAAACAGTGGACTGGCCCGGGCTTTCCAAGAGTGCTGGCAGTTGAGCTTAATCATGCCAATCCTTATTATGATGATTCATATGCGGTAAATTCTGCAAATCTAGGCCCTTATGGCGATGCTATAACCTATGAACTGATCCCTGAGATTGAAAAGCAATTCAGGGGGATTGGCAAAGGATGGGCCCGGTTTGTATATGGCGGCTCAACGGGTGGCTGGGAGGCTTTGGCGGTACAGGTATTTTATCCCAACGAATATAATGGCAGTTATGCTGCCTGCCCTGATCCGGTAGATTTTCATCATTATACTACTATTGATATTTATAATGATAAGAATGCCTATTACCCGGAAAGTGATTTTAAGAAAACGCCCCGCCCGGGTGAACGGAACTACCTGGGGCATGTTTTAACTACCATTAAAGAAATGAACCAGCGCGAGCTGGCCGAAGGCAGCCGTACCCGCAGCGGTGAGCAGTTTGATATTTGGGAAGCAGTTTTTTCGCCGATGGATGCCGATGGTTACCCTAAACGGATCTTTGATAAATACACCGGCGCAATTGATACTTCAGTTGCGCATTACTGGCGGGATAATTTTGATCTTACCTATATTATCAAACGCGACTGGCCAAAAATTGGCGGTAGCTTAAAAGGAAAGATCCATATTTATGTAGGCGATATGGATACCTATTATTTAAATGATGCCGTTTATACTGCCGAAGAAATGCTGAAAAAACTGGACAACCCTAACTGTAACTGTGTTATAGATTACGGCGACCGTGCTGAGCATTGCTGGAACGGCGACCATACGCAGCCAAACTATATCAGCCGCCTGCGCTATCACCAAATGTTTATTAAAAAATGGGCTGAAGAGGTGAAGACAAGGGTGCCAAAAGGTGTGGATTTGAAATCGTGGAGGTACTAAATTAAAAGACACGAATGGTCTCGAATTAGATCGAATTTCACGAATTACTTTGTCTGAGGGGGATCAATTTTTTAAAGTTGAAATAATGCTGATAACCAGGCTTATCGTTAAATTCTGTTAAATAATTTACAGCAAAGTCCAATTCTGTTATTTTTGGTTTAAGAACTTATCATTGCTTATCAATTCGTGTAATTCGAAAAAATTCATGCTAATTAGTGTAATTCAATTATGTTCAAAAGCTACCTGAAACTTGCACTCCGTAACCTGTGGAAACGTAAAACCACTACTGCTATTAATGTTTTGAGTTTATCGACAGGTTTGGCATGTTGTGCGCTGGTGTTTTTGTTTTGGCAGCACGAGTTAAGCTTTGATAAGGGTTTTGATAATGGTGACGACATTTACCGGGTAACCTCCACTTTTAAAGACGGCAGTAAGGCGCCTACAGTTGGTTTGCCTTATGCCAAATATTTAAAAAGCGAGATCTCCGAAATTGAACAGGTTACCCGCCTTGACCCAACAAATGGCGTTGTTATAGTGCAGGCACAGGGTGCAGGTGTTTCAACCCCGTTTACTGAAAATTCCGGTTATTGGGTAGATCCCGAATTTTTTGATGTGCTGTCTTTTCATTTTTTGCAGGGTGACCGCAAAACTGCTTTTTCAGCCCCTAATACCATAGTGCTTTCACAATCGCTGGCTAAGAAGTTGTTTAAGGATGTGTATCCTCTCGGTAAAACAGTAAAAGCCGGCAATAACTCTTATACTATTACCGGGGTTTTTAAAGAGGATTTTTTAAACCACATCCAGGCTGGTTTCTTCGCTTCAAACAATAGCGACCATATTAGGGAGCAAATGGCTAACAATACCAGCTGGGTGGTAAACGATAATTTTTACACCTATATAAAGGTAAAACATGGCAGCAATCCCCAACATTTAAC
>JAQBOS010000539.1 GCA_028287925.1 Mucilaginibacter sp.
TGTTTGGAACCGTACGATGGAAATGTACGGCAAGCCTGTACATGCTTACTATCCGCAAACCCAACTGGTTGAGCAAATGGTAAGTACTAAAGGCCCTAGCAGTTTTTACGAGTCGGTTGAAAACCGTAAGGAATGCTGCGGGATCCGTAAAATTGAGCCATTAAAACGTGCGCTGGCAGGGAATAAATGCTGGATAACCGGCATCCGTGCGGAGCAATCAGCAAACCGACAGTTTATGGAGAATGTGGAATGGGATGAGGGAAATAACATGGTAAAATTCCATCCTATTTATAGCTGGAGCCTGGATGAAGTAAAAGAATATATTAAAAAATACAACATACCTTACAATACGCTGCATGATAAAGGCTTCCCAAGTATTGGCTGCGCACCATGCACCAGGGCAGTACAACCTGGCGAAGATTTTAGGGCAGGCAGATGGTGGTGGGAAGACCAGAGCAAAAAAGAATGTGGATTACACGAGGTAAGTAATTAGTGAATTGTTGATTTAGTGAATTAGTGATTGTTATGCCTATTTACAAAATCAATACTTTAAGAAATAAATGAATAAATAAATTTGAATTACTGGGTTATCTGAGTCTTGAACTTTTATTCAAAATTCAATAATTCACTAATTCACTAAATCAATAATTAATGCAATTAGATTATTTGGATGAGTTGGAGGCAGAAGCAATTTATATTCTGCGCGAAGTAGCCGGTCAGTTTGAAAAACCTGCCCTGCTGTTTTCGGGGGGAAAAGATTCTATAACATTGGTACGCCTGGCAGAAAAAGCTTTCAGGCCGGGTAAATTCCCATTCCCGCTGGTGCACATTGATACCGGGCATAACTTTGTTGAAACGATTGAGTACCGCGATAAAATGATCAACCGGATTGGCGAAAAGCTGATCATTGGTCATGTTCAGGATTCAATTGACGAAGGTAAAGTGGTTGAGCAAAAAGGTAAAAATGCCAGTAGGAATGCACTGCAAACGGTTACTTTACTGGATACGATAGCTAAACATGGCTTTGATGCCTGTATAGGCGGCGCCCGCAGGGATGAAGAAAAAGCAAGGGCTAAGGAACGTATATTTTCTGTAAGGGATGAATTTGGCCAATGGGATCCCAAACGCCAGCGTCCCGAGCTTTGGAATATTTTTAACGGCAAGATCCACAAAGGTGAAAATGTTAGGGTATTCCCTATCAGCAACTGGACCGAGCTTGACGTTTGGAACTATATCCGCAGGGAAAAAATCGAATTGCCATCCATCTACTTTGCACATGAGCGCGAAGTAATTACCCGTAACGGACAATTAATGGCTGCATCTCCATTTTTAAATATGGATGATGAAGATCTTATTGAAAAACGCAACGTGCGCTTCCGTACTGTAGGTGATATGACCTGTACAGCGGCCGTAGAATCATACGCTTACCGCATTGATGATATTATTGATGAAATAAGCGAATCCAAAATAAGTGAGCGTGGCGCAAGAATGGACGATAAAGTAAGCGAAGCTGCCATGGAAGACCGTAAAAAAGGCGGATATTTTTAAGCGCCTTTGTTGGTGTTGTCACCAACAAATATGGTTGATGTCGTTTGAAAGGCATCTTCTTTTGTTGGTGACAACACCAACAAAGGCAAAACAAATCCGAAATCGAACATCCGAATTCCGAAATACAAACAATGGATATATTAAAATTTATAACAGCAGGCAGTGTTGATGATGGTAAAAGTACCCTGATAGGCAGGTTACTTTATGACAGTGATTCTATCCTGGCTGATCAGTTGGAAGCCCTACACAGCTCAAACCGTAAAAACGATGACGGCAGTATTGACCTTGCCATTTTAACTGACGGCCTGAAAGCCGAGCGTGAGCAGGGAATTACTATTGATGTAGCATATAAGTACTTCCAGACAGACAAGCGCAAATTCATAATAGCCGATACCCCCGGGCATATTCAATATACCCGCAACATGGTTACCGGTGCGTCAAATGCAAACCTGGCTATTATATTGGTTGATGCGCGCAAAGGAGTAATTGAGCAAACTATCCGTCACTCCTACCTGGTTTCTTTATTAGGCATTCAGCAGGTTGTGGTTTGTATCAACAAAATGGATATGGTTGAGTATAGCGAAGCTATTTACGAAACCATTGTAAATGATTATAAAGCGCTGGCTTATAAAGTGGGCCTGAAAAATATAAAATACATCCCGGTAAGTGCTTTAAAAGGCGACAATATAGTTCATGCCTCATCAAACATGAAATGGTATGAAGGCAAAAGCCTGCTTCCGTTTTTAGAATCAGTTGAGCTTGAGGTTGACGACAGCAGGGCACATGCGCGTTTCCCCGTACAATGGGTTGTGAGGCCACAAACCGAAGAATTGCACGATTACCGGGGTTATGCCGGCAGGGTTTCCAGCGGGTCGTTCAAGGTAAATGATAAGGTAACAGTTCTTCCATCGGGTTTTCATTCAACTATAGAGAAAATTGAGGTACTTGATGCAGAACCTGCTGAAGCATTCGCCGGAATGTCTGTTACAATTCATTTAAAAGATGAGATAGATATTAGCCGTGGCGATGTATTGGTAAATACAGAATATTTACCTGAAGTATCACAATTGATAGAGGCCGATCTGTGCTGGATGGATACCCGCGCATTGGATCCCTCGTTAACTTATTTTATCCAGCATAACAGCAAAGTAACCCGCTGCAAGATCAGGGAGATCCTTTATAAAGTGAACATCAACACGCTTGAAAAAGAATTTAATGAAGATTTTAAGCTGAATGATATTGGCCGCATCATCATAAAAACAGCAGAACCGCTAGCCTTTGATCTTTATCAAAACAATAAAGCAAATGGCGGCGCTATAATTATTGACAGCCGCACGAATGTAACGGTTGGCGCTTTAATGCTTCGCGCAGTTGCGGAGTAAATAACTCATAATAAAAACGTCATGCCGAATTTATTTCGGCACCTCACATGTTAAGTAAACACCATACTGGCGACATGTCCTGTGGGGTGCTGAAATAAATTCAGCATGACATTCAATACATCGACAACTAATCTCTAATTAACTAGCCTCTAATCACTACTTCGCAAACTCCGGTTTCAATTGTTCCTTTTCAGCTTTTCTGAACTTCATAACTTTTGGTACCGATACACTTGTGATGTACGGGTTATCCTGGTTAAGCCTGTAATATCCCTGGTGGTACTTTTCCGCCGGATAAAATGCCTTAAACTGCACTACCTGTGTAACGATAGCTTCAGGATAATGCTTACTTTCATTTATCTTTTTTATAGTGGCATCTAATATGCTTTTTTCTTCGGGCGTACGGTAAAACGCTATCGAACGATAATCAGTTCCTTCATCAGGCCCCTGGCGGTTAAGCTCAGTTGGATCATGTGCGAAAAAGAAGGCATTGGCCAAAGTAGCATAACTAATAACTTTAGGGTCGTAGTAAACCTGTACACATTCCGCATGACCAGTGGTACGCGAACTCACATCTTCATAGCTTGGGTTTTTAGTTGTACCGCCCGCATAGCCGGAGATCACTTTATTTACACCCCTAAGCTCAGACAATGCCTCGCTCATGCTCCAGAAACAGCCTCCCCCAAATATGGCTACTTCCTCTCCTGCCTTTGGTTTGGGTAAGGCTGCAAAACTACTGCCGCCATTTGATTGTCCGTTAACGCAGCCTGCAAATAAAAATATTGCGGCTACATATAAAATAATTCGTTTCATACTATTTTAAAGTTTATAAGTAAATATACGTTGGTGATTGCCTGGTGGATGGTCATTGTTGAGTAAAGTTGATTCAGTTTTAACACTTAGTCGTGAAAAACAAAAAATCCTTACAACAATTAATAATCTTCATAGCAATGAATTAATTTAACGAGTTCGATATAAAGGTTGGTAGTATAACGCTTGATTATCAGTCACTTGAATTTATTTAATACCTGGAACAAAGTGAAACATTCTGATAATCAACATGTTTCACTTTGTTCCAGGTGTTCCACTTATAAAAATGGAACGCTTTACCGGCGTGGATCCACAAACTTGCGCTTCGCCTCAACGCGGTTGGAGAAGGGTTTGGGGTGAGGTGACTGTTTGCTTATGTCAAACTCACGTTAATTTAGGCTAACTAAATCAACCTAATAAACTCAATCCAACTTAATCAACCCCTCACCACCCTCTTCACTTTAAAAATTATATCGGTAAGCCCGTTGATCTTTATCTCATAAACAGTAGCAAGCATCATCCCTAATTTGCCGGGTGGGAAACCTTTATTATGCATCCATTCCAGGTACGATATCGGAATATCACTTATCAAAGTGCCTTTGTATTTACCGAAGGGCATTTTTGTTTGTACTATCTCAACAAGTATTTGCGAATCTGGCCTTATATTTTCCACTTTGTAAAGATAGAGATAATCCTTAATGGCATGCGTTGTTCAATTCCATCCACATTATAAAACAGATAATAACCAAAATATGACACACAATTTGTACCAAATAAAGTTATACCAACTAGAATTATAAACTAATTATGAAACAGCAATTTGAAGCAATACTTACAGGGTCTGATTCCGATGTTGACGGAATAGTAAACCAAATTAATTTTGACGGGTTTTCAAGTGCCTACGAATTTAAATCGATTGATAACAGCCTTCACCTTATTATAGCTAAGGATGATGATGGCAAATGGTTACGCCTTGCCGGTACTGAGCCATATTTAGGGAGTTGGATTGATGAGCTTGTTCAACAAATTATTTAACACGATTTAAGGATTTGATAGATTAAAGGGATAAAAAAAGAAAACCTGCGAAGTCTTTAAACTTCGCAGGTTCATTTATATAGAAATCCTGTTAATCTATCAAATCCTTAAATCGTGTTTAGAAA
>JAQBOS010000550.1 GCA_028287925.1 Mucilaginibacter sp.
CCCTTGGACTAGCGGGTGGTTCGAACTTTGCTTTTTTACTTGTGAGCTCGGCTCACCGGCAAGAGTTGTACACGGATGCTGCAACCCCTTTTTCAATAGGGATAAATGCCGATTTTAAGTTTAGCGATTATTTCTCTATCCGGCCGGGACAATGAATGCGGTTTATGATGATGATATGGGGAACAATACCTCTGTTTATGATGAATATAAATTGCATTATCTGGAAATACCCGTTAACTTAATTGGTCACTTACCGGTTGGGAATGGTGCAAATATTTTTTTAGGCGCCGGCCCGTATTTTTCACTGGGATTAAACGGCACAAATAAGCAAACTCTTTTTACAGACGACCCGGTGATTCGTAAAATCACTTATGGAAAAAATGGAGATTTTAAATCAACTGATTTTGGCGCAAGCACCGTACTGGGTTTCCAGGGCGCAAGTGGGTGGGCCATAAGCGGGAATCTCGACTTTGGGCTTACCAACATACTTCAAATCAATAATTCTGCTTTTGATGCCACTAAATTTAAAACAATTACATTTTATCTTTCAATTGGACAAAGCTTCTAAACTATTGGAGTACCTGTTTCTTTGATTTATCCATCAATTAATTTATTTAGTGCGGCATACTGCAGCAGCATAATGGTTTTTGCATCCTTAATTTCCCCGGTTTTTATCATCGCCATAGCTTTACTGAAGGGAAACTCAAGCACCTCAATATTTTCTTGTTCTTCCTCAAGTCCGCCGCCAGCTGTTATCTTCATTTCCTTAGTGTATTCTGCCATAAAGAAGTACAGGATCTCCGTTACCGAACCGGGCGACATATAGGCTTCAAAGATCTTTTCAACATGGGTTACCTTAAAACCGGTTTCTTCCTCAGTTTCACGCCTTATGCAATCTTCCGCATTATCGGCATCCAGCAAGCCGGCGCAGGCCTCAATTAAATAACCGTCCGCATTGCCGTTAATATAGGTAGGCATCCGGAACTGCCGGGTTAAAACCACAGTTGCAGCATCTTTATTATATAGCAAAATAGTCGCCCCGTTGCCTCTGTCATAAGCCTCTCGGTTTTGCGTAAGCGTAATTCCGTTATGCATTATTTCATAGGTTACCTTTTTTAGCGTGTACCAGTTATCAGAAAGAATTTCGGTATTCAAGATTTTAACGTTGTTCATTTTTGATATATTTTGATTATTTTTGATCAAATAACAGAATTTTAATGATATTTCAAAAAAGAAAACAAAAAATCCTGCAAATTCTGGAACAAGCAGGCGAAGCTGATATCCACCAGCTGGCTGTTGAGTTGGGCACATCGGAGATCACAGTACGCAGAGACCTGAACCGTATGGCGGCTGATGGGATGCTGTACCGAACACATGGCGGGGCTACAAAAATTGACCCCTTAATGGGTGCAAAAGCTTTTGAAAATAAAGCAGCTGTTAATATTAAAGCCAAAGATGCTATCTGCCGCCGCGCAGCTGATGAAATAAATGATGGTGATATAATTTTTATGGATTGCGGCAGCACTATATACCGGTTATGCCAATTTATCCGGAATAAAAAGATCAAAGTAATTACCAACTCGTTACCGGTAGTTTATGAATTGCAAAACAGCCAGGTTTCTATAAACCTAATTGGCGGGGAAGTGGATCGTGATCGCCAGGCCGTCCATGGCAAAATAGCAGAAGAACATATCAGCAGGTACCGGGCGACAAAAGCATTTTTGGGTGTTGATGGCATCTCTATAAACGGGTTGTTTGCCCAAAGCGAAAATGAGGCATCAATTACCCTGGCGCTTGCCGCCAACAGCAAGCAAACTTATATTTTGTGCGATGCCGGTAAAATAGGAAAGGAAACGTACTTAAAATTTGCTGAACTAAGTTTGGTCAACACCTTAATTACTGACTATGAGGGGCAGGAGGTTGCACTTTTTGAAGAAAAGGGGGTAGAAGTTTTGAGGGTTGGATGAACTTAATCCACGCGCTTATTCTTTAATTCCATTCTTTCCTTCATTACCCCAAAAATGTCCAGGCTAAAACCCGGCTGATCTTTTGGCCCTGCGACATATTGATAGTTTTAACATCAAGCGCCTTAGCCTTTGTTAAAGCTTTATGAACTAGCGGCAGCGTTTCCTTTTTTGATACCAATGTTGTAAACCATTTGCAGCTCTCTGGTATCAGCGCACTTTCCTCAATCATCCGGGTAATAAACGCAGCTTCGCCGCCGGGGTACCAGAGCTCAGTTTTTTGTCCGCCAAAGTTGAGCGCGTTATTTTGTTTGGGATTGATGCCAAGTTTTTTCCATTTTGTGTCGGTTGCCGATTTTGCTTCCAGGGCTGATGAATGAAAAGGCGGGTTGCAGATACTTACATCAAACAGCTCGCCCGGCTTAATTATACCATTAAAAATATTCGTCTTACTTGCTTGACGGCGAATCTCTATTTTATCTTTCAGCTGCTTATTTAACGCGACGATGTTTTTTGCAGATGCCAGCGCAATAAGGTCAACCTCTGAGCCGACAAATTGCCAGCCGTATACGCTGCTGCCAATTAATGGGTAAACGCAGTTAGCCCCTGTTCCAATATCCAGAATTTTAACCTGGCTGCCTGTGGGAATAACACCATTATTGTTTTCGGCCAGCAGATCGGCAATGTAATGGATATAGTCAGCCCTGCCGGGGATTGGCGGACAAAGATATCCAGCCGGAATATTCCATCCCTCCACCCCATAAAAGTGTTTTAGCAAAGCATTATTTAGCGCCTTAACAGCTTCCGGATTAGTAAAATCTATCGACTCATCCCCGTATTGGTTTAGTGATATAAACGCCCTCAGTACCGGGCTGTTTTTGCAAAGCTGCTTAAAATTATATCGCTCCCGGTGCGGGTTGCGCGGGTGCAGGTTTTCTTTTTCTACGGGTTTTGTTTCGGGAAGCATCAGGCAAAGTTAACCTAACTATCACCAAAAACACAAAATGATGCTATCCCTTTTGGAGCTATTGCTTATATCAACCATCTTTACAAATTAAAGAATGAACATAAAGTGCTATGGGCGGGTTGTATAACCTTGAATGTTCGAAACCTTATCAATAGCGCAGGCCTTCGACCTGCGCTATTGTATGTCACCTTTTCGAGCTTGAAATTTTATTTTTCCGGCCCTGAAAGGGCCCAATATGTCAGCGCAGGGCAACGCCCTGTGTTAAATTCAAGGTTGTATAACCTTTTAAAAATGTAAGTTACAATATGGAAAACTACAGCATTGTTATATTTATCCTGGCCATTATGATAGGCCTGTCGGCAATTGCCGACAGGATAAGACTGCCTTACCCGGTACTATTGATCATTGCAGGCATTGGCATAGGGTTTGTTCCGGCTATCCCGGATGTTGTGCTAAACCCTGAAATCGTTTTCCTGATCTTTTTACCACCGCTGTTGTACGATGCTGCTTTTAATATTTCATACCAAACATTCAAAACCAATATTAACACCATTGGCACGCTTTCAATTTCACTGGTTTTTATTACCGCATCAGGCATTGCGGTTGTTGCCCATTATTTAATCCCGGGAATGACCTGGCCGCTTTCTTTTGTTTTAGGTGCGATATTGTCTGCAACCGATGCCGTGGCAGCCATGAGCATTACCAAAGGGCTCGGCCTTTCGCACAGCACCAATACCATATTGGAAGGCGAGAGCCTGGTGAACGATGCCTCGGCACTAGTGGCTTACCGTTTTGCAGTAGCGGCTGTAACAGGTACCGCATTTGTGTTTTGGAAAGCATCATTAGAGTTTATTATCCTAATGGCGGGCGGGGTGGCTATCGGAATAATTATGGGCGCAATATTGGCATTTATTATTAAACGTGTACATCAAAACAACCTGGTGATCATCAGTTTTATGCTGTTGATGCCCTTTGTAACCTACCTGGTAGCCGAAGACCTGCATGTTTCGGGCGTAATTGCGGTGGTTATTTTAGGCTTAAGCATTGCCCGCTTTAGCAAGAAGGTTTTCCCCGATCAATTAAAAAACCAATCAAAATCCATCTGGGACGTTATTATTTTTTTATTGAACGGATTGATCTTTATCCTGATAGGGCTGCAGTTTCCCTTTGTGATAAAAAGCATCAGCAGCGCCCAGGTTTTGCCCTATATCGGCTACGCATTTATAATAACGGTACTTGCTTTGCTGTTACGGATGGCCAGGGTGTTTTTGCAAAAAATAAATCTTCAGCAGGCCTTTAAAAAAGGGAAACACAAAATTACCGAAGATGCGCTGCTTGATTTTAAGAGCAGCCTGATCATCAGCTGGTCGGGAATGCGGGGGATAGTTTCGCTGGCTATTGCCATTGGTTTACCGGTTACCTTAGCAGATGGGCGCCCTTTCCCGGAGCGAAATGCCATTATATTTATTTCTGTAGTGGTGGTACTGTTTACACTTATTGGCCAGGGCTTAAGCCTGCCCTGGCTGGTGAAGCGCTTAAAACCTGATAAGTAAAAGATCCTGTAACAAAACAAGCTTGATTATATTTCATACTATGCCGGATGGCCGGTTTTTAATTTTAAATACCGTCAGAAAGGTGTGAATTAAAAAACAGTCTTTGAGGTCGAAAAACGCATTATCAAAGATTTTTTGTCACTATTTGGCAAATTTTTTATCTAACTATAAAATAATCAAAAACAGAGTAAGGGTAAAACGTGATAAGAGTGTCGTTATACGCGCCGGATCATACTATCAATGAAAAGCCTGTTCAAACTATAAAAACAGAAAAACCTGATGACTGTAAATCAAAAACTAATAACTATCACTGTGTTACTTCTTATACCTCTATTTTTTTCTACAAAACTGCATGCTCAAAGCAATTTAATGAAGCAAATATCCATTGGTGAGCTAAAACAACAGCCCATGGCCAGCGTATTGAACAAAATAGCCAGCAAAGAAAATTTTTACTTCGCCTATAATAATAAAATTGTTCCGGCCGATAGCCTGGTATCTGTTTCAGGTTACCGGGGAACACTTTTTAGTTTGCTTGAAAAACTGCTGGGCGAAAACTATGAGTTTAAAGAGGTACCCGGTTACATTGTATTGAGATATGCGCCCCGTAAATTGTTTATTACTGCCGAGGTTGGTAAAGACCAGGGAAAACAAACCGTGGTAAAAGGATATGTGAATAATGTTGCTGATCAAAAAGAAGTTGCACAGGCCAGCGTGTATGAAAAAAACTTGCTGATATCAACACTTACTGATGATAACGGATATTTTGAGCTCAAGCTAAAAAACTACACGGGATCAATAGTGCTAACCGTAAGCAAGGAAAACTATCGTGATACCTCCGTGTATGTGCTGCCTGTTGTTATTGTAAATGAAAAGCGCGCAAATGGCAATAAAAATTACAAATATTATCCGGATGGGAGTCCGGATGCCGGGGTGGAACACAGCAGGTTTGCCCGCTTTTTTATCAATTCAAAACAATTGGTGCAGGGGTTAAACCTTGGCAATTTTTTCGCCTCCAGCCCGTACCAGGTTTCGCTTACCCCGGGATTAAGTACACAAGGCATGTACAACAGCCAGGTAATTGATCATTTTTCATTGAATATTTTAGGCGGGTATACCGCGGGGATAAATGGCGTTGAAATGGCCGGTGTATTTAACATTAACCGGAAAGACATGCGCTTTTTACAGGCAGCGGGGATCTTTAATTTTGTTGGCGGCAGTGTAAAAGGGATCCAAATGGCAGGCATTTATAACAGTGTGCTGAATGATGTATTCGGGCTACAGGCTGCGGGCCTGGCAAACAGGGCAAACCATTTCACCGGCGGGATGCAAATGGCCGGCCTGGCTAATATTGATAAACAGGTGGCTGGCTTTCAAGTTGCCGGCCTTATGAACATTTATGGCAGCGGCAAGGGAATCGCCTTTGCCGGTTTTACCAATGTTGCCCGCGACAGCAGCGGAACTCAAATAGCAGGACTTATGAATAAAGGTGGCAATGTTTCGGGTTTACAATTGTCTACCTTTATGAATACGGCCCAAAAAGTTAAAGGCGTACAGTTTGGACTTATAAATATTGCCGATAGCAGTGATTACCCCATCGGCATCATCAACTTTATTAAAAACGGCGAAAAAAGTATTGGTATAAGTACCGATGAATCCGCGTTTGCACACGTTGATTTTCGTTCCGGTGGCAGGGTATTATATGGTTTGTTTGGAATTGGTTATAAACTGGGATCCGAAAAAATCAAATACGCGCTTGACCTTGGGTTTGGTGCGCACATCATTAACCACAAAAGGTTCTTTTTAAATGCCGAATATGTTGCTGTGCTTAACACTGATCTTGACAAAAAGCTTTATCAAACAAGCTCATTCAAGTTATTACCAGGCTACAAATTTAATAAACATTGGGGGCTGTTTGCCGGGCCAAGCATCAACCTTACATCAACAGATACAGGCGATGATGTGAAAATTCATGGTTGGATATTGGGCAGATCTGTTACTGACAATCGTATTAATACTTCGTTTACAGGAATAACCGGCGGGGTGCAATATGCGTGGTAGATCAGGATAGCGTTCCATTTTTTCAAGCGGAACACCCGGAACGCTGTGAAACACGCTCATTATCAGTAGATTCACTTTTACCAAGTCAGCAAATAACTGATAATCAAACGATAGAGAGCCAGGGTTTCTGTCTCGTCCTGAAAAAAAAATTACATTGCGCGCGCGGACCATAGGCATATTATCATATCGTTGCCTACCTGATAACAATGTTACCTCCTGTTTTATCCACATGCATTTCGGGTGTAGTTAACTTTATTAAATTTAATATATCGGTAAGCGAATCCTGCAGCCTGATGGTAATGGTAATTGGGGTATTGCGCAACGCGTTATTTTTAATTTTAATATCAGAGTTATAAGCATCATTTATCACGTCAATCAGGCGCCACAACGGCGTTTTGCTGGCAGTAAATGTATTACTTATGTAATAGTTGTACAGCTCATCAGTGGTGTTTTCAATTTTAAACGATTTGTCGCCCGATTTTATGTTTACCATTTGCCGGGCCTTTAGCTGTACCGCATTATTGTTTTTGCTTACTTTCACTATCCCGCTCTCCACAATAACTTCGGTATTATGTTGCCTGCTTTTTACATTAAAGGCAGTACCCACATCAAGGATGCTAATATCATTTACATGCACGGTAAATGGCGCGGCCTCATTATGTTTAACGTTAAAAAACGCTTCTCCTGTAAGCCTGATCTCCCTTTTTGATTTGAAAATGCCCGAATAAGATATAGCTGAGTTTTTATTGATATGCACTATTGATCCGTCTGGAAGGGTATCTATCCGTACCGAATTTGTTGCCTTTACGTTCACCCAATCAGCCGATGCGCCCTTTTGCCCGCTGTATAAATAATAGCCTATCCATCCGCCACCTATTAAAAATATAACAGCAGCGGCTATTCTCAACCAATTTGTATTTGCTGACATTGGAATAACCCTAACCGGTTCATCTTTTGCTGCGGCTCTTTTGCTTTTGAACTTTTCCCACGCCTCAATTTCACTTAGCGGACTAACCTGCGCCAGGCGTTTGCTGGTTTCAAGTATTATTTTTACCTCTTCCAATTTTTTGGCATTGGCGCTGTTTGCTGCCGCCCAGGCTTCAATTTCAAAGGCTTCGGCAGGGCTTCCTTCTCCCAAAAGGTACTTGATAAGTAGATCTTCACTCATACGCTGTTTCATGATCTGAACATATTAAATAGCATTAATGCAATTATTGGTAAAAACTCTTTCATTTCTTTCCTCAGGATCCGTAACGCCTTCCCCATATGTGTTTCTACTGTTTTTATGGAGATCTCCAGCTGACTGGCAATTTCCTGGTATTTTAATTCCTCAAAGCGGCTCAGGTGAAATATGGCCCGGCACTTTTCGGGTAATTTGCTTAAGGCTTGTTGTAAATGCTGCTCCAACTCACTCATTGTTAATTTTCCGGCGGCATCATCAGTATGGCTCTTCATTGAATAAGCGGTTGTTGTTTGATACCTTAACTGAACTTTTTGCCCTCGCAGGTAATTAAGGCTATCGTGATATACTGATTTATATAAATATGATTTGATGGATGTTCTGATCTGCATTGCATCATTTCGTTCCCAAAGTTTAAGAAACATGCCCTGCACAATTTCTTCCGCAACATCCCAGTCCTTTAATAAGGAAAAGCCGTAAGCATGGAGTTCCCTGAAATGTTTTTTGAACAAGTGCTCAAAAACAACTTCGCTATTAGTGCTTAAATCCTCCGTTACTGCGTTATAATTCATTAAGAGTTATCAGGTATGGCAAAGTACGTGTATTGATTGGAAACGGACAGGTAAAAAACACCTGTCCGCTTTATCAAACTTAATTATTATTGAAATTTAAACCCAACACCTACACTGAAGATATTTGATTTTTGGCCAAGGTCCTTATTAAACTTACTTAAACCAAGGCTGTAACGGGCGTCAAATGTTAAGCTGCCAATATCAACACCTGCATTTACAACCCCGCCGGCGGTAAGGTCTTTATATTTAAAACCACCCGGAGCAATAGGCTTTTTCAGGTTGTAATACAGATCAGGGCCTGCGGAAACACGGAAGATCAGCTCATCTGTATTCACTATTTTATAACCTACCATTAAGGGTAAATTTAATTGCCTGAACTTAGCCTGGAATGCTGTACTGTTAAATGTATATTTATCACTAAAGGATACATAATTAAGCTCCGGCTGAAAGTAAAGGTCTTTACCAATCCTTGCGAAGACACCTGCGTTGAAACCTATTTTGCCCGATTTATCGATAACGGCATTTAAGCCTGTTTTTAAGGTTGAGAAGCTAACGCCTGCTTTAACGCCAAATTCAATATCTGGTGAAGAAGATGATGACGATGTTGTTGTAGTTGTTGTTTGCGCTTTTACCGAACTGATGCCCAGCGTAATTAAAATGGCTGTAGCGAATAATTTAATGGTTTTCATTTTCTGGCTTTTGTTTTTAATTGTTTTCATGTAATTATTATTTGTTATTAAGATCTCTGTTATGACACGCGGCTCAGGTTTTACCCTGACCGCTTTTATTTAAATAATTTAATTGGTGGCTATCTCTAAAAATGTACATGGATGCCGGCTGTGTAACCGAAATAAAATCCATAAAAGTCGCGGTCGTTATTCCTGGTCCAGCTGGATACATAGTTTTTGATCATGTTCCTCCCTTCCACCGTATCCGTATTAATGAAGTTGAAAGATGGCCCGGCGAATAATTCAATCGATTTAGTAATTTTCAAGGCCGGCAGCAGGTAGAATGATGATTTTAAGTATTCGCCACCTTTAAAGCTTTCCAGCCCACTGCTAATCAGTTCAGTTTTCAGGCGGAAGATCCCGCTACTCAACAAATGGGCGCCAATACCAGCCTGGTAAGCATATTTTTGTTTCTTATTATTAAAATTGTAGCCAACGCCAACAATACCATAAAATACATTTCCGCCTGAGCGGAAGGATAATATGGTGGTTTGGGTTTCATCAATGCTTAAGCCAAAACTTTTTTCGCCGTTTTTCGCAAGGTTGATAATGCCCAGTTGGGTGCCTGCACTATCGGCAATGTTTATAAATCCTATCTGGGTGCCCTTTGATTTTTTAGCGATGTTAAGGAAACCGGCTACTTGCGTTCCCTTTAAATTGCGGGCAACATTCATAAAGCCGGCAAACTGCAGTGAAGAAATGTCCCCGCCTTTATTCAGAAACCCGGCTACCTGCGTGCCGCTGCTGTTACGGGCTATATTTGCAAAACCTGCTATGCCTACCCCATTGCCCCCTGCATAAGTATTTAAAAACCCGGCTACCATAACACCATCAGCATTATTACCAATATGGTTTGAAAACCCGGCTATCTGGAAACCCCCTGCGTTATGATGAACCACGTTAGAAAATCCCGCTAATGAAAATCCCCGTTCTGCTGCAGATACCCCGGCTAACAGGTTAAATGAAAAAGTATTGGTATCGTGGGGGGCATTGCTGCCGTTGCTGCTTAACGGATAAAACAAGCCAATATTTGTCCGGGCTCGGTCGTTATTTTGGGCAAAAATGCTTGTGGTGGTTCCCATCACTAATAAAAGAGCTGTTACTTTTATTATAGCTGATGCAATGCTGTTTTTGTACGATGTTAAATTCATGTGGGTACTGTTTTTGTTTATTTACAGCAATGACACGCTGTACAAACTTTACCCTTACTCGTTTTAAAAGAAATTTTTATTTATGTGGTGACTAATGTGATCGTTTTCTTTTAGCGAGACATTTTTTGTGCTTTTGGCAAGATCTTTTACTGATAAACGATTATATGATCTAATGGCCATCGGCCTCCGAACCTGATTCCGGGTCGTTATGAACTTTTTAAATTGCCAGGTTAGTTTTACCATTATTAATCATAACCCAATTATTGTATTACTAACGGACGCCAGGTGCACGTTTATGATACATTGCACTACCGCGCTGATAAAGTACCCGTAAAATAAGATCATTTTAATATTAATTATTGCGCTTATAATCAATAGTTTATGTTTTATTTTATTTAAATACTAATTAATTAGTATTAATCTTAATCAATTAGTATTGTTTTTGATGATTGAATGGAGTAGTCAATTAAACAAATGAACAGTATGAACGATTCAAGTATAATTACCCTGGGCAGGAAATGCATTTTTCTGCTTGGATATCTTTTGCTTTTGGCGGGAACAGCACATGCACGGGTGATAACCCCGGGCGCCGCTGTAATTCCTGCTGTCAACTTCATTACCGGCGTTGATACGATAGGAGGCACCTGGTTGGCCACCATTGAGAGCAGCAAAATAAGGATCGAATTTAAATCAGATGCCTTTAAATCGTCTGATGATGATCATTGGTGGGACAGTGCAAACTTTGAGCTGAGTGATTTCCCTAACCTGCCAAAGGTCGAAAAGGGCACTTTTTCGTTAACGAGGGAGGCAGGCACCATTGCCTTTACCGGCAAGTTCGGGGGTAATACGGGATTGGGCACCTATAAATTTACCGCGAACAAACAATTTAAAGATTATATAGAAAATTCGGGAGTAACCCATTTAGAAGAATCGGATGAGTTCGCTTTTTTTACATGCAATTTGAATAAGGACTATATCGAAATGCTGCAAAGAAACGGCTTCAAAGGCGTATATGCAGGTAACATGGCAGCGATGTCTTCGTTGAAGATTGACGAGCCTTTTATACAGCAGTTCAGCGCTTTTGGTTATAACGACATACCTGCTAACCAGTTAATTGCCCTAAAAGCCAAGAGAATTAATGGTGATTTTATTAAGGGCTTTACTGATATCGGATATACGAATATCCCGGTCAACTATCTTATTACTTTTAAATCAATGAACATTACACCTGCGTTTGTCTATGGCTTCAAAAAACTGGGCTTTACAGATATTCCCCCGGGTGATTTGCAGACACTTAAATCAAAGGGGGTAACGCCGCAGCATGTTGCTGATATGCAGCAAAAGGGTTTTAAATCTGCTAACCTGAGAAAGTATATACAATTGAAGAAGACTTCCGGTGAGTGATGGAGTATTCAATAATTAAAGCTTCAAATAAAACCGTTCGCTCTAATTCAAACCTAATAGTATCATTATGATAAAGAACTACATTAAAACCGCCTGGAGGAATTTGTTAAGGAACAAGTTCTATTCCGTGATCAATATCGCTGGCTTAACTGTTGGGCTTGCGGTAGGCATCCTGATCTTGTTGTGGGTGCAGGACGAACTCAGTTTTGATAGTTTCCACAGGCAAGGCGCCAATATTTACCGGTTAGAACATTATGGCGGCACAGGTGCTAGCAGGCAGATCTATGGTATTGACGTTGCCCCGATAGGGCCATTGGCCAAAGCGCAGATGCCGGAGGTAAAAGACCAGGTGCGCATAAGAGGAAATTATGAATATTCATTATACAAATACCAGGATAAGACATTCGCTAATGAAAACGTTGTTTTTGCTGACCCTTCATTTTTCTCTATGTTTGATTTTCACCTGATCAACGGGAATTCCGCAAG
>JAQBOS010000555.1 GCA_028287925.1 Mucilaginibacter sp.
AGCGCGGCGGGTTACTTCTTCCCAGGATACACTGTTAGTTTTCCCACTTTCAAAATCATCAATACGGCTTTGTAACTCCTTTAGAAAAGCTTCGTTCCCCCAAGGGTCGATTTCGTCTCGAATGTTATCGTTTTCCATACTCTTTAATAATCTTCAAATCCGCACATCACCAAATCTTCAAATCCAACCTAATTCAACACTGGCTGCACATTCGTCAAATTAAAAATATCCGCCATTAAATCATCGCTTGGGTTTACCTTAAAGTTTTTTGAGGGCAGTTCAACCAGCATGTTATCATCCCTGTCTTTTATCATAAACTTAAGAGTGCAATTTTTAACCGGGTATTTCTGATTATTCGTGGTGATCAATCCCTGCAGGTCCTCCAGCAGGCGGCTGTTCAACGCATTCAGCTCCAGGCATACGGTTAATGATTTGGTGAGCTTATCACGCATTTCAGAGAGCAGACTCATTACCGTTATCTTCATATCCCAGTTATCCTTCTGGCGAAATTTCTCTTCAATAATTCCCCGCAGGTGCAGAAAATAACCATCCATCATCATGTTCCGGAATTTTACATAATCATCGCCAAACAAAGCAAACTCATACGATTCATTATAGTCTTCTAATACAAAGGTGCCGAATGGCTTACCTGTTTTAGTCATTTTATGCTGTACGTTGCCAACTAAACCACCTATGCACACCTCACCCTTTTTTCGCAGGTTGGCAAATGCGTTCATTATATCTTCACCACCCTCGCCTGAGCGGGCTTTTTGCATTATCTTTAAATCACTGATGCTGGCGTTGCAGAATCTTTCCAGTTCAACTTTATAGTTATCCAAAGGGTGGCCGGTTAGGTAGATCCCGATCACGTCTTTTTCATATTTCAGCTTTTCTATCAGCGGAAATTCTTCAGCTTCCGGCATGGCAGGCTCCGGAATATAGGAGGCAACCGAGCCGCCAAACAATGACGATTGCGAGCTGTTTTGGGTATTCTGGTAATCGTTGGCATATTTTATCAGCCGCTCAACCCCTGTTAGTACCCCGTTTTCTGTTTTAGCGAAAAACTGCGCCCGGTTCAATCCAAACTCATCAAAGGCGCCCCCATAAACCAGGTTTTCGTATGATTTACGGTTTACGCTCCGGGTGTTGCTTCGCTGTGCAAAATCATAAACCGATTTATAAGGGCCGCGTTCAACCCGCTCTTCAATAATACTTTCAACCGCTTTGTCGCCAACTCCTTTAACCCCGGTAAGTCCGAAACGTACCTGGCCCTTGCTGTTAACTGCAAATGCCATGTCGCTTTCATTTATATCCGGCCCTAAAACCTGTACACCCATTCTCCGGCACTCCTCCATAAAAAAGGTGATCTTTTCCATGTTATTCTGGTTATTTAAAACCGCCGCCATGTATTCAGATGGGTAATGCGCTTTCAGATAGGCCGTTTGATAAGCCACGAATGCATAACAGGTAGAGTGTGATTTGTTGAACGCGTATTGTGCAAATGCCTTCCAGTCATTCCAGATCTTGGTGAGCTTATCTTTAGGATGACCTTTAGCTGTTGCGCCATCCATAAACTGGGCTTCCATCTTATTCAAAACCTCAATCTGCTTTTTACCCATCGCCTTACGCAAAACATCGGCATCGCCCTTACTAAAGCCTGCCAATTTTTGCGATAAAAGCATCACCTGTTCCTGGTAAACGGTGATCCCATAGGTTTCGCCCAGGTATTCCTCCATATCCGGAACGTCAAACGTAATAGGTTCGCGCCCATGCTTACGGCTGATAAAGTTAGGGATGTACTCAATAGGGCCCGGACGGTACAGTGCGTTCATCGCAATCAAATCCTCAAACTTATCGGGCTTTAGCTCGCGCAGATACATCTGCATCCCGTCGCTTTCAAACTGGAAGGTACCGTTGGTATCGCCACGCTGGTAAAGCTCAAACGTTTCCTTATCATCCAGCGGGATGTAATCTATATCGATGGATACACCATGATTTTGTTTGATCAGCCTTAAAGCATCTTTCAAAATGGTAAGGGTTTTCAAACCCAGAAAGTCCATCTTGATAACACCTGCATCTTCAATAACCCGACCGTCATACTGGGTTACCAGCAGGTCAGAGTCTTTTGCTACCGCGACAGGAACAATGTCTGTCAAATCATAAGGGGCAATGATGATGCCCGCGGCATGCACTCCGGTATTACGTACCGAGCCTTCCAGCTTTTCAGCTTCGCGCAGTACCTGGGCACGCAGATCGTTGCCTTTTAAGATCTCTTTTAACTCAGGAACCTGTTCAATAGCATCTTTTAGGGTGATGCCCAAAGTGTCAGGAACCAGCTTTTTGATGGCGTTCATTTCCGAAAGCGGCATATCCAATACACGGCCCACATCCTGGATACTGGTACGGGCAGCCATGGAACCGTACGTGATGATCTGCGCCACCTGGTTTTTGCCATATTTATCAACTACATAGTCAATCACTTTCTGGCGACCGGCGTCATCAAAATCCGTATCAATATCGGGCATTGATTTACGATCCGGGTTAAGGAACCTCTCGAACAGGAGGTTATACTTCATCGGGTCGATATTGGTGATCCCGGTACAATAGGCCACCACTGAACCTGCTGCCGAACCACGGCCCGGGCCAATGAATACACCCATATCACGTCCTGCTCTTATAAAGTCGGCAACTATCAGGAAATATCCCGCGAAGCCCATGGTACGAATGGTAAACAGCTCAAAGTTGATCCGTTCTTCAACTTCAGGCGAAATGTCTATATAACGCTCTTTTGCGCCCGTAAATGTTAAATGCTTCAGGTATTCCCATTGGTTCAGGGTATCAAAGTCGGGCGTGCTATTGCTGTGGATCTTAAATTCGGGCGGGATGACATAGTTCGGAAGTAGAATGTCTCTTTTTAATTTAAGCACCTCTACCTTGTCGACAATCTCGTTGGTATTATCTAACGATTCAGGGATATCATTAAACAGCTTGCCCATTTCGGCCTGCGTTTTAAAGTAAAACTGGTCATTAGGGAACCCAAAACGATAGCCCTTGCCTCCCTCTTCATCCGTGGCTATAGGTGTACTCTGCATATCGCCGGTGTTTACGCAAAGCAAAATATCATGCGCGTTTGAGTCCTGCTGATCCACGTAATGCGAATCATTGGAGCAGATCACTTTAACATTATATTTTTTAGCAAATTTCGCAAGTACCGCGTTCACCGTATTTTGCTCGGGAATATCATGGCGCTGCATCTCAATATAGTAGTCTTCGCCAAAAAGGTCGAGCCACCATTTAAATTCTGTTTCGGCCTCTTCTTCTGTGCCCCTTAAAATAGCCTGGGGTACCGATGCGCCCAGGCAGCAAGTGGTAGCTATTAAGCCTTTATGATGTTTTAGTATAAGTTCTTTATCAATCCGGGGCCATTTGCTGTAAAGCCCTTCCATATAACCCAATGAGCAAAGCTTAACCAGGTTTTTATAGCCTTCGGGATTTTTTGCCAGCATCAACTGGTGATAGCGCTTATCTTTTTTCTCTTTGGTAAATTGCTTTTTATGCCTGTCATCAACCACATAAAACTCGCAACCTACAATAGGTTTCACGTTATGCTTACCTGCTTCGGCCACAAATTTAAACACGCCAAACATGTTACCATGGTCGGTAATAGCCAGGGCCTTCATGCCATCGGCTGCTGCTTTTTTGTAGAGTTTGGAGATATCGGCAGCACCGTCGAGCAGTGAAAACTGGGTATGAACGTGTAAGTGTGAAAAATCGGGCATCGTCTATTCTGTTCCTTTAATGAAGATACCAAAGTTAAAGAATTTCAGAAGGGTGATGATAGATGATGAACCTATTTTTTTCTTAACACCGGGTTTAAATATTAACAATTTGTCATTGCGAGCGCAGCGCGGCAACCGCGAACTTTACAGAGCGGCTAGAACGGTATAGAACCTGCATAGCGTAAATGCACAGTTCGCGATTGCTTCGTACCTCGCAATGACAAATGAGGTTAATTACTTCCCATTCAAATTCACCAGATCACTCTTTCCTTTCAAATTCTTCTCTAAAAACTGGAAGCTTACATTCTGGATCAACCGGTAGCTTTCCCAGTTGTAGGCTGCTCCATGTGCTCCCGGCGGATAAATGCGTAATTCGGCATCTTTGCCTGCATTGGTTAAGGCAGTTAATAATTGCATGGTATTAGCCGGGTGTACGTTATCGTCACTCATAGAGTGGATGAGCAATAAATGATCTTTCAGGTTTTTAGCATACATCATATCCGAGCTGGCTTTATAACCTTCTTCGTTTTCAGGCAAGGGCGCCATGTAACGTTCGGTATAGATGTCATCATACAAACGCCAGTCGGTAACGGGCGAGTTGGCTATCCCTACTTTAAATACACCAGGGTGGGTTAACAAAGTGTATGTTGTGCTGAAACCGCCATAGCTGGTGCCCATTATCGCCATGTTATCTACATCAACAATGCCCTTTTTAACCAGGTATTGGGCAGTTTCAACAAAATCGCTGCTCTCCAGCTTACCCAATTGCTTATAAACCGATTTCATAAAGGCGCTGCCATAATTAGCTATTCCCCTGTTATTTACATTGGCAACCACATACCCGTTTTGAGCAAGCCATTGTGCCCAGGTATTAGTAGTGAAATTATTAAATATATCGTGCGATTCCGGACCACCGTAAACCGTCATCACCAGCGGGTATTTTTTACCTGGGTCGTAATTAAATGGCTTTATGTAATAGCCATCAAGCTTTACGCCATCGCTGTTTGTGAACTGAAAATGTTCCTCGGGCGAGTAAGCATGTGTTTTTATAAACTCACTTACGCCCTGGTTATCTTCCAGCATTTTAAGCACCCTGCCTTTATCATCACTTAAAGCCACATGCCATGGCGTAGTTACATTGCTGTAATTGTCTAAAAAATATTTGGTATTGGGCGACATGTTGATGTCATGATAACCGCTCACGGTAGATAGCTTTGCCTTGTTGCCCCCATCGAAATTAACTGTCCAAAGCTCCTGGTTAAGTCCGCCTGTTTCGGCTGACAGGTAATAGATCTTCTTTGCTTGCGCATCAATCCCTGTAACTTTTATCATATCCCAGTTACCACTGGTTACCTGGTTAATCAGCTTACCATCGTACCCATAACGGTAAATATGATAATATCCCGATCTGTCAGATACCCAGAAAAACTCTTTCGATTTCTCAGGAAAATAGATCATATCATTCACGTTCGTATAAAAGTTAAATATGGCCACCCAGGTTTTGTTCTGCTCTTCCATCACTACATGGTGTTCGCCTGTCTTTACGTTAAAAAAGTAAAGCTTCATGTGATTTTGTGCACGATTTAGTGTCATCAGCGCAATCACGTCAGGGGTGCTGGTCCAGTAAATGCGGGGAATATAAAAATCACCCGTTTCATCCGGCGTAAGCCAAACTTTTTTACCCGATTCCACATCAACCACACCAATTTTAACCGATGGATTGGCATCGCCAACCTGCGGAATAGAGATATGGATCTGATCAGGATGATTTCCTTCAAAATTGGTCATCTGGAAATCGGGCACCTTACGTTCGTCAAACTGCCAAAAGGCCATGTACTTATTATCCGGCGACCAGTTCCAGGCCTGTGCCTGGCCAAATTCTTCTTCATAAACCCAATCGTAATGGCCATTAAAAGTGCCGTGCTCATCGGTTTGGTCGTTAGTTAGCCGCGTTTCTTTTGCTGTCGCGAAGTTGTAAACGTACATATTACCACCGCGCTCTATCCCCACCTTTGAGCCGTCGGGAGACAGCTCGGCAGACCGCGCATCCTTAGCTGCCTGTTTTAATTGTTTACCGGTTAAATCATAGATAAAATAATCGGAGATGCCGGAGCGGCGATAAATGGGCCGGAAGTTTGTTTTAAATACCAGGTGCTTTGAATCATGCGACCATTGGAACGATTCGTAATTGAAAGCGCTGTCAGATCCCGGGAATTTTAGTCCTTTATTCGTAAACACCAGCTCATCTTTCTGCGTTTTTGGATCCATTGAGCGGATCTCATCATTATTGATAAATGAATATTTATTGCCGCCGTCGGTCCAGTTAACACTTTGAGGTCCGGGGTTGCCATACAGCTTTCCTGTAGATTGTAAAGCATCTTCCAGGTTACTATAACCCGGTTTAGTTTGCGCCATAAGCCCAAAAGGCAACAGGCAGCACAAGGCAAGCGAACAAATTAAATGAACACGCACAGATGTATATTTCATAAAAATGGAATTGATTTTTTGAGTGCCTAAAACTAAGGGAATTGGAGGAATTTGGCAATAGCCGAAAGCGCAAAGCTAAAAGCATAAAGCATTTGAAGCTTTGGACTTTACGCTTTGAGCTTTATGCTTACATTTGCGCTATGAAAGGAAAAACGCCCAAAGAATCGCACACCATAATGAATGAGCTGGTGCTGCCCAATGATACCAATACACTGAATAATTTAATGGGCGGGCGTTTATTGCACTGGATGGATATTGCTGCGGCTATTGCCGGTCAAAAACATTGCAACCGCATCGTGGTAACCGCTTCGGTTGATAATGTTTCCTTTAAACATTCCATTAAGCTGGGCGATGTGGTAACCATTGAAGCCAAGGTCTCCCGGGCATTCAATAGCTCGGTTGAGGTAAGGCTTGATGTATGGGCCGAAAATATTCCATCGGGCACCCGGGTTAAAAGCAACGAGGCCTATTACACCTTTGTAGCCCTTGATCAAAATAACCGCACCATTCCCGTTCCTGAGCTGATCCCCGAAACAATTGAAGATATGGTCTTATTTGAAGGTGCGCTTCGCCGCAGGCAGCTGCGCCTTATCCTTGCCGGCAAAATGAAACCAGATGAAGCTACGGAGCTAAAGGCTTTGTTTTTTGGAGAGGGGCATGAATAAATAATTTACCCAAATTTTGTCATTGCGAGTGCAGCGTGGCAACCGCACGCATGCTAAGCGGCTATGCAAGTTCTACACCTTTCTATTCGCTCTGTACAGTTCGCGATTGCTTCGTACCTCGCAATGACAAGTTTATTAAGTATGCGCTACCCCAAGCTCACTCTTCAAAATATCCAGTACCTGCGGCGTTACATTCCCAAAAAATGAAACCCCCGATGCTCCGTTCTTTAATGCTACCTGGATCCCTTGCCTTACTTCATCATCATTATTAAAATCAGATAAATACAAACCTGCATATAGCGGGAACACGCCTGCCAAAAAGTGGATCCCTTCAGCAACGGCATCGCCTATCCAACCAACCTTTTCTTTATAAAAACCATGATAGATCATCGGGCATACACCGTCCAGCTTAAAGTTTGTCCAGTCCTGTCTTACGTTGCGGCGGGCAACTTCGGGCGTTGGGAACACGGCGGCAGTAATTAATTTTTTATGCTGATGCGCTATCGCCGAAATACTGTTTACCACCCTGATGATGTTATTGTACCTGAATAACCGCCATGACAGGCTTGCTTCAGGAAATTGAATATCAGACAGATCAGTTCCGTATTGTTCTTTAAATTTAGCCTTGCAAACCTCGCAATAGCAGTAGTCATATTCGGGCAGCTCTTTGGTCTGTTCAATTTTATATTTGTCCCACAGGTTCACGGGTAATACCACATCGCAGTACCGCACATAATCCAGGTGGATGCCATCAACATAATCCTTAGCTAAAATATCGGTAACCTGCTGCTCTAAATATTGTTGTACTTCCGGGCGC
>JAQBOS010000623.1 GCA_028287925.1 Mucilaginibacter sp.
AGGGAGGGCTTGCCGGATTATTCTTTATGGCAGCAACGCTGGCACTGGTTTCTTTCAGTTGCACTGGCCCCATAATAGGTACGTTGCTGGTGCAGGCAGCTACAAGCGGCGCGCTGCTGGGGCCTGCAATCGGCATGTTCGGCTTTGCGCTTGCGCTTGCAATTCCATTCGTGATTTTTGCCTTGTTTCCAAGCCTGCTCAAATCATTGCCACAATCGGGCGGCTGGCTTAATAGCGTTAAGGTAACTTTAGGTTTTCTTGAGCTTGCACTGGCGTTGAAGTTTCTTTCCAATGTCGACCTGGCCTATCACTGGCATTGGTTTGACCGGGAAATATTCCTGGTTCTTTGGATAGTGATATTTGCTTTAATGGGTTTTTATCTGCTGGGGAAATTAACATTCTCGCATGATAGTCCGCTGCCTTATATTTCGGTACCGAGGCTATTCCTGGCTATCATCGTATTATCGTTTACCATGTATATGGTGCCGGGTTTGTGGGGCGCCCCGCTAAAATCAATCTCGGCATTCCTCCCTCCACAGGCCACGCAGGACTTTGATCTTTATTCGCCCGGCGGGAACAATAATACAGGCAGCAGCACGCAGGCAGATGATCAGCCTCATAAATATGCCGCTTTGTTCGACAAGCCCAAAGGCTTTAATCCGTTTTTTGATTACGATGAAGGCCTGGCCTTCGCAAAAAAGGTACATAAGCCTGTTATGATAGATTTTACCGGCCACGCCTGCGTAAACTGCCGGAAAATGGAAGCTAACGTTTGGACAGATAAGCAAGTTTACCAAACCATCACCGGAGATTATGTGCTGATCCAGTTATATGTAGACGATAAAACAACCCTTGCCGTTAATGAGCAAACCACAACACCCGAAGGCAGAAGTATTAAAACAATAGGTAATAAATGGAGCTATTTGCAGACCAGCAGGTTCCAGGCAAATTCGCAGCCCTTTTATGTATTGCTTGATCCGGGTACACAGCTGCCCCTGGTGCCGCCGCAGGGTGCTGATTTTGACCCGCAGAATTATTTAAAGTATTTAAACATCGGGCTTGCAGCCTACAAAAACAGCAATAATTAAATAGTGAATAAAAAGCCTTCAGTCGTTCTTTATAAGGTTAGTTAATAGAATATTATGCATCTTTTGAAGCGGATGCATTAATATTGACAATGCTTATTTAAACTAATTATAAATAATATTTTATAATCCGGATCGGGATTATATCTTTGCGCTTAATTAGACTTAATCTAAATAAAGCGTGAAAATAATATACTACTTATCTACTACCTTCTTTTTTTTGATGCTGGTGTTGATTTGCAACATCGTTAAAGCAGACGACGACCTTGCAACCGGCAAAATTTCAGGGATAGTTAAAACATCTGATGGCCAGCCTGCGGCATTTGTAACCATATCTGTAAAGGAATTAAACAGGACAACCAGTACCAGGGATGATGGTAGCTTTGTTATCAGTAATATTAAGCCTGGTAGCTACACTTTGGTGGTTTCATTTGTTGGAACACAAAGCCAGGAAAAGCCGGTTACCGTGCTGGCATCAAAAACAGTTACAGTAAATTTTATATTGACCGAAAGCTCGTCGAAATTAAATGAGGTTGTTATTAGCGCAATAAGGAAGCCTCAGCCTGTATCATTGGATAAAGCGAATATTCGTGCCCTTGATCTTCCTCAAAGTACCGGAACGGTAAGCAGCAGGGTTATTGAAGACCAGCAGATTAACCGTTTGGGTGATGCTATTAAAAATGTAAGTGGTGTTTCGTTAACGCAAACAAGAGGCGGCGTAGGTGAAACGTTTTCTGCCCGTGGATACAGCATTGGCATAACCGGTGCGTCAAGCAGTATTTTTAAGGACGGTGTATTAACCAATACAGCAGGTTTCCCGGAAGCAAGTACGCTGGAATCTGTAGAGGTGTTGAAAGGAAGTGCGGCACTGCTTTATGGTAACGTATCCGGCGGCCTTATTATTAATATGGTTACTAAAAAGCCGCAATTTGAGAGTGGCGGTGAGGTTTCCATGCGGTACGGAAGTTACAATATGTTTAAACCCAGTGTAGATATTTACGGGCCTGTTAGTCAAAATGTGGCCTTTAGATTGATTGGGGTTTATGAAAACGACGGCAGCTACCGCAACCATGTTTATACGGAGCGAAAATATGTAAACCCTTCTTTATTATTTAACCTCGGAAAAAAAACCACCCTGCTGGTTGAGGGCGATTATTTAAAAGAAAGCCTGACGCCCGACTTTGGCATAGGATCATTAAATAACGGCCAGGCAATTCCTACAATGGTGCCACGCTCGCAATACATCAACACTTCATGGGCATACAGCCATATGGATCAGTTTTCTGGTATGGCAACTTTAAATCACCAGTTTAATGATAACTGGCATTTAAACGCTATTATATCCGGGCAGGGAACCGACATAGACTCGTACCAGGCCAGCTTGCCTAATACGGTAAGTGCAACAGGTGAATGGAACAGGGGACTGGCGCGCGCAAAAACTATTGAAAATGACTATACCGGCCAGGTAAATTTAACCGGTAAATTTAAAACCGGCTCAATAAGTCATCAAATATTAGTTGGAGCTGATGTTACCAAAGTTGTAAACGTTACCAATGGCTACAGCGTTGCAGGCAAAAATATCAGCACTTATATTTATGATAAGATAAATACTATCGACCTGAATAAATATGCCCAGCGTACCGATATTCCAAACGCTACAGATACAGCGCGAACAACCGCCCCGGTATATCGTTTGGGTACCTACGTGCAGGACCTGGTGAGCCTTACAGATAAAATTAAAGTACTGGCGGGAATCCGGTGGTCGTGGCAGCAAACTTATCAAACCGATATTCAATACCTGCTAAAACAAACCTCAGGCAACGGAACGGCCATAACCCGGTATGATCGTGCATTTTCACCAAAAGTAGCGTTCATATACCAACCTGTTAGCACAAGCTCGGTATATGTAAGCTACAGCAATAACTTTATGGTTAATAGCGGCACTGATGTAAACACAGGGCAGGGCCTTAAGCCGTCGCTGGTGAACCAGTATGAAGCCGGTTTTAAAAATGAATTGTTTGATGGCAAGATCATTGCTAATTTGAGCGTATACCGTATTATTAACAGCAACCTGGCTGTGGTGGCGCCTTTTAAAGCCGATGGCACCGTTAACAGCGATAACACCCTTAAGCAACTTAACGGAGAAACTACCAGTGATGGTTTTGATGTTGATGTAACGGGACATATTTCAAAGAATTTTTACTTTATTACCGGTTATTCCTACAACAATGCACGCTATACAAAAGTGTCGGGTTTAAAAGGATCACCTATATTGGGCGAGCGATTAGTTATCAGCCCGGTAAGTACGGCTAATGCAACCCTGTTCTATACATTTAGTAACCCAACCTTAAAAGGGTTTAAAGTTGGAGCAACGGCATTTTACACAGGCAGCAGGATGGCGGGTTACAACAACACGGTTGGGCAGGCACAAGCCTATAGCCGGCTGGTTCCTGTTGGCGGCTTCACAACACTCGACCTTTCAGCAGGATATACTTATAAAAAGCTCTCGTTGCTGGCAAGTGTAACTAATGTTACCAATACATTGAACTATCTGATCCATGATAATTATAGCATTACGCCAATTGCCCCCCGCCAGTTGTTAACAACATTGGCTTATAAGTTTTAACAGAATTTACCTACATAAAAACAAAAGCCTGCAAATCAAAAATTTGCGGGCATTGTTCATTTTTGATGAATCATAGCGTTATTGTACCTAACTAAATTAACTTAGCAAATCATATAGTTTAATTCATGCTTTTTCATTTCAAAGATAAATTTCCTCAATTAGCTCCTTATTGGGATAAATACCTGGAATTTCAGAAGCGCATGGAAGTGCCCGCAAAAACGGTATTGTTAGAAGAAGGAAAAGTATCGGAGAATTACATATTTGTAGAAGAAGGCTGCATCCGTGCAGCGTTTAACGATAAAGGAAACAATAAAACCGTGCAGTTTTTCTTTGAAAAGGAGGGACTGAGCTCACTGCAAAGTTTTTTGAAGAATACGCCAAGCATGTTTACCATCGAAACAATTGAACCGTCGATAATTTACCTGTTACCTAAAAAACATGTTCATGAGCTGATGGCTGAACTGAGCCGTGAACCCGGGTTTCTGAATTTGATTTTAGATGTTATGGCCGAAAGACAATTACACTACATGCGGGAGTTCATCTCTTTTATCAGGGATACGCCGGAACAACGCTATCAAAATCTTTTAAATGAAAGGCCGCATATTGTTCAGCGCGTACCGCAGCATTACATCGCCTCGTATTTAGGGATCAGCAGGGTCCACCTGAGCCGGATAAAAAGCGCCCTTGCAAGGAAAAAGTAACCAGGAAACATTCGGTAACATATGTTATCGTCCGGCCTTACTGCATCATCTAACTTTGTATCAACAAAAAAAAGAAAGAAAGATGAAAGCAGCAGTAATGTATCAAAAAGGAGAATTACCCCAATATGCAGATTTCCCGGAGCCAACCGCTCAAGATAGTGATGAGGTATTAGTAACAGTAAAAGCAGTTGCCCTAAAACATTTTGATAAAGGCACGGCTACCGGTAAACATTATTCAAGCGATGCCCCAAAGGAAAGCGGCCGCGTAATTGGCGGCGATGGTGTTTGCTTGCTCGAAGACGGTACAAGAGTTTACGGCATGGGCGTAAGCGGGATGCTGGCAGAAAAAGCGATAATTGAAAAAACCAGGATTGTAAAGCTGCCCGCCGGTATAAGTGATGCGGCAGCGGCAGCATTAGCCAATGCAGTGATTGGTGCGGCTATGGGCTTAAAATTTAAAGCAGAGATCCAACCCGGAGATGTGGTGCTGATTAATGGCGCTACCGGATTTACAGGCCGGGTAGCCGTACAGATAGCAAAACATTACGGCGCCAAAAAAGTAATTGCGACCGGAAGAAATGAGCGATCGTTAAAGGACTTATTGGAGCTTGGTGCAGACGAGGTAATTTCTGTTAAACAGGAGGACGAACAGTTTATTGCACAATTGAAGGCCATACATACAGCCTCGCCGGTTGATGTAATAATTGATTACCTGTGGGGGCACACAGCCGAAATGATATTGGCCGTTTTAATGGGTAAAGGTTCATTTACCCATAAAACCAGGTTTGTTTCCGTAGGCAGCATGGCCGGTGATTTGATCCAATTATCCGCCGCAAATTTAAGAAGCGTTGATCTGCAGTTAACCGGCTCCGGTTTGGGGGGCTGGTCGAAAGACCAGGTGCGCCAACTTTTTTCTGAAATATTACCGGAGATGTTTCAGCTGGCAGCCGATGGTAAGCTAAAAGTTGAAACAGTTGAGGTTAAATTAGCGGACATTGCTGAGCTTTGGGATCTTGATGTTGCGGATGGGAGGCGGTTGGTGGTGATGGTATGAGGTTGAACTTCTTCTGCGGAGCAGATAAGCTAACGGAAACTTTATTTGTATTTATTTTTTATCATGAGATCGCCTCACAATCACCTATCTTCGGATCATAAACATTTCATAATGAAACTCAAGCTGTTTTTGTGCCTGTTGTTTGGCATCTTCACCATAAATACATTTGCACAAAAGCAACAGCCGAATAAGCTTCAGATCGGTCAGATCAACCGGGGTTATGGGATGTTCATTCATTTTGGGGTCAATACTTTTAATGAAACGGAATGGTCTGACGGGAGTCTGCCTGTATCGTCTTATAATCCTGCCCATTTAGATTGCGATCAGTGGATCAAAACGGCCAAAGAAGCCGGATTCAGATATGTGATCCTGGTTACCAAACACCACGATGGATTTTGCTTGTGGAATAGTAAATACACCGATTATGATGTTGCTTCATCCCCGGTTAAAACCGATGTGGTGGCTGAAGTTGCAAAAGCCTGTAAAAAATACGGACTCAAATTAGGTTTGTATTATTCATTGTGGGACAGGCACGAGCCAACATATAAGAACGATTTCCCGGCGTACCTGGGGTACATGAAGAATCAGCTAACGGAGTTGATGACCAATTACGGAGATATCTGCGAGCTATGGTTCGACGGTAACTGGGATAAGAAAGAAGAGGAATGGAAAATTGCCGATATTTATAAATATGTGAGGGCCATGCAGCCTGATTGCATGATAACGGTTAACCATACAATAGGTAAACCAACAAACATTCATGCCATTCAGCAGCCGTTAGATTATAAGGACGGGAACCCGATCCGTTATTTTCCGGTTGATTTCAGAATTAAGGATCCCAACCTTGCCCGCTGGGACGACCCTAAGTATTATACCTATAACGGCAAAAGCTACTACCTGCCTTTTGAGCATACGCTTTGCCTGTCGGACAGGTGGAACTGGTTTCAGAAAAAAGCCATTTTGCCGGCCAGGCCATTGGATGAGCTGGAAGAACTGTATTACTGGTGCACAGCGAATAATAATATTATGATTATGGACGTTCCGCCGGATGAAACCGGGAGGATCCGCACCCATGAGCGTTTCAGACTTTTGGAGCTGGCAGACCGACTTGGGATCCGGGATGGAAAAAGTCCGTTACCTGCGGGCCCGGTTAACCTTACTTTTGATAAAGCGGTAAAAGCAACAAGCGAGACCAATGGACATCCTGCTAAAATGGCCGCAGATTATAGCCTGGAAACCTATTGGGAGGCAAAAGATACTGTTGCAAGCCTTGAAATTGATTTTGGAAAAAGCACGGTATTTGACCGCGTAAGTTTGATGGAAAATGCGGACATGAAAGATCTAAAGGATGGATTTTCCTACATCCGTACATTTAAGATCCAACAATACGAATTGCAATATTTTAGTAACAGCAAATGGGACACGTTTTATACCGGCGACCTGATTGGTGCTGCAAAAATTATTAACCTCCCTGAAAAAATCACTGCTGAAAAGATCAGGTTGAAAATTATGGCAGCAAGCGGGCATCCGTCAATCAGTCATATAGCCGTTTCGGAGAATTCAACACGTGGCCTACGCCGGTATGATCCTGCAAAATAATTTGTGATGAATTGCTGCACCGTTTTATGTTAATTACCTTCTGTTGACATGCAATTTACCTCCGTGTCTTTTTCGCCCATTAACGGCAATATAGGTCTGTCTTTTTTAAATATTCCTGTCCCCCGCGGAGACTCCTCAATGCTATTAAGTTAAGAGAATGTTGGCTATACTAACCACATAACTTCGTCCAAATGCCCCACCTAAACGGCGCAGCCCTCATGAACGCATATTAAAAATAAACAACCGTGAATAATCCTCCCCGGTAGGCTACCGTGTACCCACAAGTTTTTCTAACCCCATCGGGGTTCAATATTGGTAGAAAAACAACAACCCAATAATTCGTGTGCCGTAGGTACACAACCCCGCTGCAAAGAAGTCGCCGTTAAATAGTTCAATAGGTTTCGCACCTATGGAGCGAAAATTGATTGTTTTCGATTTTTCTACCAATATTTTGCTCCTAAAGGAGCCGCTTTTCTTTATAATTAATTGAAATAAAAACTGTGGGTACACGGTAGCCCGGTAGGGAGGACTTAAAAAAGCGCGAAGCTAAAGTCTCCCCAACCGGCTAATCTATGCACACATCTTTTAAGATGCGCAAATAGAATGCTTTTCCTGACATTTCACAGCATGATTTGCATCTTGCAAAGAAAGTTGGCTATAA
>JAQBOS010000634.1 GCA_028287925.1 Mucilaginibacter sp.
CACGCCGGTTTCGGGCTTGGCTTTGAACGTTTAGTGTTGTTTGTTACAGGGATGGGCAACATCAGGGATGTGATCCCTTTTCCAAGATATCCGAAAAATGCGGAGTTCTGATCACTGATTTTTTTGATAAAGCTGATGCAAACTTGTCATTGCGAGGTACGAAGCAATCGCGAGCTATACAGGTTTTACACCTTTCTGTTTGCCCTGTATAGTTCGCGAGCCACGCTGCGCTCGCAATGACATGGGGCTAAATTGCCTAAAAACAAACCAATCATGACGCTCATCGAACTATCAACCCGTATCAATGCCCCAATCGAATGCTGTTTTGATTTGGCCAGGAGCATTGACCTGCACATGGAATCAACCAAACAAACCGGTGAAAGGGTTATTGCCGGACGTAGTAGCGGATTAATTGAATTGGGTGAAACTGTTACCTGGCGGGCCTGGCATTTCGGGATCTGGCAAAACCTTACTTCAAAGATCACTGAGTTTGATTCTCCTAATTCATTTACTGATGAAATGGTAAGCGGGGCATTCAAAAGCTTCAGGCACGAACATCTTTTTTATGCCGTAAATAATCAAACGGTGATGAAAGATATTTTCCTTTTTGAATCACCCTGTGGCTGGCTTGGTAAGGCGGCCAATTTTCTTTTTTTAGGCTGGTATATGGAAAAGCTTTTGGTGAAGCGGAATAAGGTGATAAAGGAAACTGCAGAAACCGTTGATTAGTTGTGATTTGGGGATTTCGTTGATTTTTTATCAATGGGTATAGGATTGTTTTTTCAAACAGCGTCCTTTTTCAAATCAGCGAAATCATAAAAATCAATCAAAATCAGCGGTTATAGTCTTTCTGCACTATCAAAAAACTTGCCCGCTCCGTTTTATGGAAGGGCACATCCCAATTGCCCTGGTAAGTTATTTTAGCCGGCAACAACTCACCATTAACATTGTTTAGCTCGATGTTCATCTGCACATCAAAGCTGAACAGCATGTTGTGGTATTTAAGATCAACGTATCTGCCAAGGATCTGAAAGTTACGCATGTCAAAAATGGTGGTCAGCTCGTTTATCACCACATCATTATCAGCAATGCTGGGCTTTCTTACTACCTTGAACCGATACACCGGGATGGTATCGAGATATTTTCCGCGGGCAAACTGGTAAAAATAATAGCCCCTCATATCCTTCCCGAAGATCTCGGTTTTACTGCTTAGGAACGGCAAGCCTTTTACTTTGTGTCCGGGGGCAAAGATCAGGGTCTTAAGTTTGTCTTTGTATGATCCGTTCTTGCTATCGGCCCCCTGTTTCATCGGGCCGGGCACAAAATTCGATTTATAGGCATTGGTGAAAATATAATCAAACATTTCAACCGTGTAAAGCTGCGGCTTGCCATTGCTTTTATAAAGGGACCCGCTATCACTTTTTGCCAGGTATTCAGCTTTGGGCTTACCGTCAATATAACTATGCTTTATTTTACGATAGCTTTTACCGTCTACCTTATTTTTACTATTGTAAGTATAAATGCGGTTCTCAGCTATAAAACCATAATGCTTCATGTTTTGAAATGCCTGGTAAAAGCCTGTATCGGCCAGTACGGCATCAATAAAATCCTGTGCATTAAGCTTGTGTGAATGGATATTTATTGCCGAATCAATAACAATGGTACGGATAGAATCAGGATTAAAGCGTTTGATCTGCTGGGCTTTTGAGCTGAAAGCGAAAAGGAGAAAGCAGAAAGCGGGGAGTAGTTTTTTCATTCTTGTCCTCGCAGGGTCTCTCATAGAGGACCCTGCGTAATGTTTGTGGTTTACTTAATCTTTTTCATTTGTGCAAATGGCCGCATTCTCCTCGGAAAGCTAATCCAGCGCAGCTTCTTTCTGCGAGAAACCATGCGGAAACGGCAAGTGAAGCTGCTATGAACTATGAACCATCAACTTTTTCTTAATTCCCCAACTGCTTAACCGCCAAATAAGCCATTAACCCTGTGGAGATCTTGAACGCATCTTCTTCCACATCAAAGGTTGGGGTATGTACTGATGAGGTAATACCACGACTTTCATTACGGGTACCCAGGCGGTAAAAGCAGGAATCAGCCACCTGTGAGTAATAGGCAAAATCTTCGGCAGCCATCCAGATGTCAAGATCAAGCACATTCTCTTTACCTAAATAATCTTCAGCATGGCCGCGGGTTGCTGCGGTTAGCTTTTCTTCATTTATCAGGAACGGGTACCCACGCATAATATTGAACTCACAGCTGCCACCCATGCTTTCGCAGAGGCCCTCTGCCATCTTTTTCATTTTGATATGGGCCTCGTTGCGCCATTTTTCGTCCATAGTGCGGAAGGTGCCTTCAAGGTAAACCTCGTTCGGGATCACGTTGGTTGCGCCATTAGCTATTACCTTACCAAATGAAAGCACTGAGGGGCTTTTAGGATCGGCAAAACGGCTTACTACCTGCTGTAACGCGGTTAGCATATGCGCCATTATAATAACAGGATCTACATTTTGCTGAGGTTGTGCGCCATGGCCGCCTTTCCCTCTTACCGTAACGTAGATCTCGTCAGTTGAGGCCATGTACTTACCTGCTCGGAAACCAACTTTACCGGCGTCAATTAAAGGCATTACATGCTGCCCTAAAACAGCCTGTGGTTTTGGATTTTCAAGCACGCCTTCTTTTATCATTATGCTGGCGCCGCCGGGCAGTTTTTCCTCTGCCGGCTGAAAGATCAGCTTAATAGTTCCGCCAAATTGACTTTTTAAATCGGTTAATATTTTAGCAGTCCCTAATAACGATGAAGTATGTGCGTCATGTCCACAGGCATGCATTACACCAACATTTTGCGATTTGTAGGAAACCTCGTTTACCTCGGTAATAGGAAGGGCATCCATATCGGCACGCAGGGCGACCACTTTATCAGATGGTTTATCGCCTTTTATCAAGGCTACAAGCCCATTGTCGGCCATTCTTTCATATTTCAATCCCAGCTCATCCAGTTTCCCGGCAACAAAAGCAGATGTTTCCACTTCGTGAAAAGAAAGTTCCGGATGTGAGTGCAAATGGCGGCGGTTAGACACAACATCATTAAAAATATTTTTCGACAGTTGCTGAATTTGCTCTTTAATCATTTGAGGGATCTGTTTTTTGGGGATTTATCTTCTCGGGAATAATAAACAGGCTGGTAAACATCGGTCTTATTTCCTGTACAAGTTTCTGTGCTTCCAGGCGGGTTCTGAAATCGCCTGCGCGTACTTTAAAGTTTGGCTCGCTATAGCTGATGTAGGTGCGTAACTCAGGGTATTCTTCATTAAGTTTTGCCTGCGCATCATACGCCGCTTGCCTGCTTGAGCCAAAAAAGATCTGTACGCGATAGCCGCTTGAGGTTTCCTCGCCACCGCCACCTGTGGAAATGCCTTTGTTAAGGGAAGTTCGCCGGGACATCAGGGTGTCTATAAGCGGATCTTTTACAACCTGTACTGTGCCGCGGGTTTGGGCGCCCGCCAGTGCCGGCAAAAATATCGCCATAAAAAAAATGTAGCACCTTATTTGGCTAAGTTTAGCTGTGTAATAAGATAGTGCATTTTTCATAACTTTCTTCACTAAAGCATTTTAGCCCCCTCTAAATCTCCCCCGGTAGGGGAGACTTTAGCTTCGCTCCTTGTTAAATTTTTAAAGCCCTCCCTACCGGGGAGGGTTGGGAGGGGCTTGAGGATTTTACGCCTGGCCTACGCCATGGCAGTTTTTGTATTTTTTACCGCTGCCACAAGGACAAGGGTCATTTCTGCCTATTTTTTGCTCAACCCTAACCGGTGTAGCCTTTTGCAGCTCGCGCATATCCATCATTGGCACCCCGTTTGTTTCACTTACAAGTTCGGGTTTTGAGGTGCGCATTTTCTTCAGATCAAGCTTTGGCTGTGGTTTGGCTTCGCGAATATCTTCTGCCTCCTGTTGTACCGGGATCCCTCCCCTGAAAAGGAAGCTTACCAAGTCCTTGTTCACACTTGCAAGCATCTGACGGAACAATTCAAAAGCCTCAAACTTGTAAACCAATAACGGGTCCTTTTGTTCGTAAACGGCGTTTTGTACTGATTGTTTCAGCTCATCCATTTCACGCAGGTGCTCTTTCCAGGCATCATCAATAAGGTAAAGTGTAACGTTCTTTTCGAACGATTTAAACACTTCCTGGCCTTTATTGGCAATTGCCTTTTTAAGCGGCACTGAAACCTGGATGCCATTGATACCATCGGTAAACGGTACTACAATGTTTTCAACATATTCGCCGCGGGTATCATACACGTCTTTTAAAACCGGGTACGCCTGCTGGGCAATAGCTTCCTGTTTGCGTTTGTAAAAATCGTTCACTTCCTGGAAAGCCCTGTCAACCAGTCCATTTATATTTTTACCGGCGAATTCATCATGTGAGATCTCAACATCTACCGAGAACAAACGGATCATCTCAAGGGAGAACCCTTCGTAATTGTTTGATTCTTTATACTCGGTTACCACATCCTCAACCACATCAAAAATGGTGTTGTTGATATCAACTTCCAAACGTTCGCCAAACAACGCATTTTTACGTTTTGAGTAAATAACCGTACGTTGTGAGTTCATCACGTCATCATATTCCAGCAAACGCTTACGGATGCCGAAGTTGTTTTCCTCAACTTTTTTCTGTGCACGCTCAATGGAGTTGGAGATCATGGAATGCTGGATCACTTCCCCTTCTTCTATCCCCATCCTTACCATCAGGTTGCTGATCCTTTCAGAGCCGAACAAACGCATCAGGTTGTCTTCAAGCGACACAAAGAATTGTGATGATCCCGGGTCGCCCTGTCTGCCTGCACGACCACGTAACTGGCGGTCAACACGGCGCGACTCATGGCGCTCAGTACCAACAATGGCCAAACCGCCGGCATCTTTAACACCAGCGCCCAATTTTATATCAGTACCACGACCAGCCATGTTGGTGGCAATAGTAACCGTACCTGCCTGACCAGCTTCGGCCACAATGTCGGCTTCCTTCTGGTGCATTTTGGCATTCAGTACATTATGTTTAATGCCGCGCAGCTTAAGCATGCGGCTTAATAGCTCAGAAATTTCAACCGAGGTGGTACCTACCAGTACCGGGCGGCCTGCAGTTGTCAAAGCAACAATTTCTTCGGCTACCGCGTTGTATTTTTCACGCACGGTACGGTAAACCAAATCCTGCCTGTCATCACGGCTGATATTTGTATTGGTTGGAATTTCAACCACATCCAGCTTATAGATCTCCCAAAACTCACCTGCTTCGGTAACGGCAGTACCCGTCATGCCGCAAAGCTTGTGATACATCCTGAAATAGTTTTGCAGGGTAATGGTTGCAAAGGTTTGGGTAGCATCCTCAACCTTCACGTTTTCTTTTGCCTCAATTGCCTGGTGTAAGCCATCAGAATAGCGGCGGCCATCAAGCACACGGCCGGTTTGCTCATCAACTATTTTTACCTTGCCTTCATCTAAAATGTATTCGGTATCTTTTTCAAACAGGGTATAGGCTTTCAGCAATTGGTTAACTGAGTGGATGCGTTCAGATTTTATAGAGAAATCGCGCATCAGCTCATCTTTACGACCAACTTTTTCTTCTGCCGGTAATCCTGATTTCTCAATATCCGAGATTTCGGTACCTACATCGGGCATCACAAAAAAGGCAGGATCTTCGCCTGAAGCGGTGATCAGCTCAATCCCTTTTTCTGCCAGCTCAACCTGGTTGTTTTTTTCGTCGATCACAAAAAACAACTCTGCATCTACCTTATGCATTTCCTTGCTTTGGTCCTGCATGTAAAAGTTTTCGGTTTTTTGTAAAAGGTTCCTGTTGCCACCTTCGCTTAAGTATTTAATTAAGGCTTTGCTTTTTGGCAAACCTCTAAATGCACGCAATAAAGCTAAACCGCCTTCTTCGGGGCCGCTTTTGCCTTCGGCAATTAATTTTTTTGCTTCATTCAACACCCCATTCACGTAGCTTTTCTGTGCATTAACCAGGCGCTCAATGCGTGGTTTCAACTCATAAAACTCATGCTCATCACCGCGCGGGATAGGGCCTGAAATGATTAGCGGGGTACGGGCATCGTCAATTAATACCGAGTCAACCTCATCCACCATGGCATAATGTAGTTTTCCCTGCACCAATTCTTCAGGGCTGCGTGTCATATTGTCACGCAGGTAGTCGAAACCAAACTCATTGTTGGTGCCAAAAATAATGTCTGATTGATATGCGTTGCGGCGTTCCTCAGAATTTGGCTCATGCTTATCAATACAATCAACTGATAAACCGTGGAACTCATACAGCGGGCCCATCCATTCAGAGTCACGGCGTGCCAGGTAGTCATTCACAGTTACAATGTGAACACCCTGGCCGGCAAGCGCATTCAGGTATGCGGGCAGTGTAGCTACCAGCGTTTTACCTTCACCTGTGGCCATTTCCGAAATTTTACCCTGGTGCAATACAATACCGCCTATCAGCTGTACATCATAGTGTACCATATCCCAGGTAACTTCATTGCCTGCGGCTAACCAGGTGTTATGGTGAATAGCTTTATCGCCTTTTATAATAACGTTTGTTTTACGGGCAGCCAGGTCGCGGTCAAACTGGGTTGCTGTAACTTCAATGGTTTTATTTTCTTTAAACCTAAGGGCTGTTTCTTTTACAACGGCAAAGCCTTCGGGCAAAATGCGCATTAATATCTCTTCCAGCTCCTTGTTACGGTCTTTTTCAAGCTTATCAAGCTGGGTATATAGTTCAACCTTTTCATTTACGTCAAGGTTAGGGTTCTCTTCAATCCGCGCTTTAATTGCACCTATCTCACCGTCAATAACGGAAAGGCCTTCAGCAATAGTTTCCTTAAAACCTATGGTTTTAGCTCTAAGCTCATCGTTACTTAAGCTGCCAAGTTTGGCAAATTCAGCCTTTACCTTTTCAACTATAGGCAATATGCTTTTTACGTCCCGATCTGATTTGCTTCCGAAAAGCTTACTTATAAAATTTAACATGCTATTTTTTATCTGTTGCAACAAACTCAACAATTGCGCCACGGCAATTTATGAGCCATTATGACCCGCAAAGTTACAGTTATTTGGATGATTTCACAGATTTTTGACCGTTGATTTTTGATGATTAAGGGAGTCCGCTGATTTAAAAAAGAAAATCCTTTAATCTTTTGAACCATGATTCGCTTGATTAAAGGATTGTCTGATACTTTTATGATCGTAATTAGCGGTCTTGCGCGTTCATTATGCTGCCCACTATTTTACCATAGGCTAAAACAGGTGCTGCGGCGTAGGAGATCTTTTTCTTCCAGTTAACATAGCGGTCGTGGATAAAGTTATCCCAGTTATATCCGTTTAGCTGTGCACGGCCCAGTGAAATACACGGCTCAGTAATGCGGGTAGTATGCCACCAGCCTGATGGAAACAAAATAGTTTCGCCTTCGTTAACGGTAATTTCTATTGGTCTTGCTTCTTTAAAAAGCGGGAATTTTTCATAATCGGGGTCGAGGAAGTTTACCTGTGAAAATTTAGGATTATCTTCATAAGGGTACATGTTCGGTGTTTGGTCAGGCGGATACATGATGAAGATCTTTGATCCGTAGATCTGGGTTATCTGCGTATGCATAAACAAAGCATCATAATGCAGAAATGGGAAGCTGCTGCCGTTTCCGCCTAAAAATATTTCGTAAAGGGTTGTTCCCTGCAGTAACTTGCGGGGCATAAGCTTATGGTTTATCCTGTCAATGTTGCCGTAAATTATTTCCGGTAAAAAATCAGCCATCAATTCAGGAAAAACTTTTTCCACATCAAAATTATACGGGTATGGCGCTTTGTTTTCGGCGGTTGAAGTTAACATATGGTCGATAAAATCGTCCATCTTATAGGTAACTCCATTAATGGTTTTTGTAATATGAGGATAGTTTTCCTTAAAAAAAGCAGGGGTTAGCTTTCCCATTGCCTTCCAATCTTTCGCAGCATCGGTAAGTATTACGGGAAGTGATTTATTAACGTATTCCTTTATAAATTCCTCGTGCGAAAGGTTTGTCCTTTTGTCGATTGATGTTATCCCCTTGTAATTTGATTTAGTATTCACTTGCTCGGCAACCATGATGATTTAATTTACTTTTAAACCTTAAAAACAGCAGTTTTATTTTAACAGCGCCTTGATTTATAGCGCATTTGTATTAAAATAAAAGAAGCTTCACTGTTTATACGGAAATGTTGCCGGCAGTGTTATCTTTTTTAATTGAGAATTGTCAGCATTTTAATCAAGCATTAAATCAACTTATCCGGTGTAATGGGCAAATCCCTTACCCGTTTGCCGGTAGCGTTATAAACAGCATTGGCTATGGCTGCAGCTACACCTATTGTAGCTATCTCGCCCATACCTTTTGCGCCTATAGGGTTTATGATCGGATCTGGTTTGTTTACAAAATAAGCTTCTACCTGCGGGATATCGGCCTGTACGGGTACGTGGTAATCGGCAAAATTGTTGTTTACCAGTCGGCCATAACGGTGATCTATTATAGCTTCTTCCATTAACGCCATGCCGGTTCCCATAATAGTGCCGCCTATCATCTGGCTGCGGGCAGTTTTGGCACTTATTATTGTTCCCGCATCTGCTGTTGAAATTGCTTTATCAATTTTTACAACGCCTGTGGCAGGGTGCACCAGCACCTTTATAAAATGTACCGACCATGAGTACATGGAATACTTACCCTGCTCATCGCCGGCTTTTGATGCCGTTGTTACTTCCAGCTTATCAAGATTTTGCTGCTTAAGTACCTGGGTGTAATTGGATGCATCGGTATTGCCGGCAAGGGTTTTAAACTTTTCTTTAAGCGCCACACAGGCATCATGTACCGCCGAACCCACGGTTGACATTATTTGTGAGCCACCCTGTGTTGGTGATGGCGGCAATGATGAGTCGCCCATGTCAAACCTGATCTTATCCGCAGGGATGCCCATCGTTTCGGATGCTACGGTTACCATTGCAGTACCTGTGCCCGGGCCTATATCTGTTACTGCGGTTTGCAATATCAATGTACCATCAGCCATCATCCGGGCTGTTACTGTTGACGAGCTGCGGTGAGCGCCAAACATACCGGCAGCCATTCCGTAGCCAGCCAGCCAGCCATTTTGGGTTACCGAACCCGGTTTCTGGCTCCGTTCGCTCCAGCCAATCTTATCCGCGCCAAGCTTATAAGCATCACTTAAAAATTTGCTCGAATATGGCTTGTTATTTGTTGGGTCGATATCGGCGTAGTTTTTAAGGCGCAGTTCTATCGGGTCGATATTAAGCGCGTAGGAAAGCTCATCCATTGCAGACTCAAGCGCGAAGGCTCCTGTTGCCTCACCGGGACCACGCATAGGCGTTGGCACATTTACATTGAGCGATACGATCCGGTATTTTGTATTTACATTCGGACAGGCATACATCAGCTGACTGATATTAACCACTCCTTCCGTGAAATCTTCATATGCCGAGGTTTGCCCGGTAGCTTCATGAGTGATCCCCACCAGCTTGCCGTCGGCAGTAGCGCCAATGCCTACTTTTTGCCAGGTATGCGGGCGATAACCTACAGACGTAAACATATCAGCCCGGCTAAGTACTAATTTAACGGGCTTGTTCAACGCTTTCGCTGCCAGTACTGCGGCAATTTCATGCGGCCAGGTACGCAGGGCAGCGCCAAAAGCCCCGCCAACAAAAGGTGAGGTTACCTGCACATTTTCTGGCGGAATTTTAAATGCCTGTGCAATACTTCGCTGGGTTGATTTTACACCCTGTGTTTTATCCCAAACAGTAATTTTATCATCGGTATCCCAGCGGGCAATAATGGCATGCAGTTCCATTGGGTTATGCACCTCTGTTGGAATAACATATTCCTGCTCAATTTTTACCGGGGCTGATTTCCAGGCATCCTCCTGTCCATTTACATAATCTTTCCCTTTACCCGGTGCAAAACCATTGCTAATATTTGCTTTCAGATCGGTTTGATGTGTGTCTGTATTATAGGTTGCGCTAACCAGTGATGCAGCAAACAAAGCCCGCTCAAATGTATCAGCAACAACAAGGGCAATTGGTTGTCCGTTAAAATAGATCTGATCGTTATAAAATATTTTTAAAGGTCCTTTTGGCGTGGGGGGATCAGTTTGGTAACCCGGAATTTTGGGCGCATTTAAATAAGTGAGCACCGAAAGTACACCGGGTGCACCTTCAGCTTTTTTTGTATCGATGGTTTTGATGCTTCCTTTGGTAATCGTACTGCCAACCAGCACGCCATACACCAAATCTTTCACACTATACTCTGCAGAATATTTGGCTTTGCCGGTAACTTTCAGGCGACCATCAACACGGCTGAGGCCTGGTTTGTCATTGGTCATTATGTCATTAGTCATTGGGGTACTTTTCATAGGTTTTTATTTATGCTGCGCAGTTGCATAATTTCAATCATGTAAAAATAAATACTTCCTCGCCCTCTTTACGCGCAGCGAAGAGAGGGCAGGTCCAGCGAAGCGTCGACCGGGTGAGTAAAATCTGCTGGCGACATTAACGCCAATGCACTTGCGTAAATGCATGGCGGAGTGGACTCACCCGAACATTGCTTCGCTCGTTCTTCCCTCTCTTCCGCAAGCGGTAAAGAGGGAGGAAAAATATCTTCAACTTTTACAACAACTTCAACCCTTACAACCTCTCCAACATAAACTAACTCAACTCTATATCCATCCCTACCAGCTTATCGGGTGTAATTGGCAATTCCCTTACCCGCTTACCGGTTGCATTGTACACGGCATTGGCAACTGCTGCGGCCATGCCTATTAAAGCGATCTCGCCCATGCCTTTTGCGCCCATAGGGTTTATGTATGGATCGGGTTTGTTTACAAAAAGGGCCTCTATCTGCGGGATATCCGCATTAACAGGCACATGGTAATCGGCAAAGTTGTTGTTTATTATATTTCCGTAGCGATGATCTATCACGGTTTCTTCCATCAGCGCCATACCTATGCCGCCAATGGCGCCGCCTACTATCTGGCTGCGGGCTGTTTTTGGGCTCACAATGCTCCCTGAATCGGCTACGCAAACGGCTCTATCTACCTTAACTACCCCGGTTGCAGGGTGCACCAACACCTTTATAAAATGCACCGACCATGAGTAAAACGCGTATTTATCTCGCTCAGTTCCTCCGCTTGATTCTGCAGCTACTTCCAGTTTGGGCAGGTTATTCTTGTTTAATACTGCTGCATAATCGGGATGATCTGTACCGCCATTGCCTATTAGCTTTTGAAACTTTTCTTTCAGATCGGTACATGCCTGGTAAACCGCCGAGCCTACGGTTGCCGTAGTTGCCGACCCACCCTGGCTTGGTGCCTGTGGCAGCGATGAATCGCCCATATCAAACCTGATCTTTTCTGCGGGGATCCCCATCACACCGGCTGCTATGGTAACCATTGCTGTGCCGGTACCGGGGCCAATATCGCTTACGGCAGTTTGGATGATCAGTGTTCCGTCGGCCATCATTATTGCTTTTGCGGCTGCTTTATCACGGTAAGCGCCAAACATGCCGCCACCCATTCCGTAGCCAACCATCCAGCCATCTTTTGTAACGGATGCAGGTTTTGCGTTCCTGTCTTTCCAGTTTATCCCTTCGGCGCCCAGCTTGTAAGCCTCGTCCAGAAATTTACTCGAGAAAGGTTTGCCGCTCTCCGGATCGGTTGATGCATAGTTTTTCATGCGGAGCTCAATCGGGTCGATCTTCAGTTCGTAGGAAAGCTCATCCAATGCCGATTCAAGGGCAAAAGCTCCGGTTGCTTCACCCGGTCCGCGCATCCATGTTGGTGAACCAATATCAAGCGCGGCAAGCTTATAAATGGTATTTACGTTGGGGCAGGCATAAGTAGATCTGCTCACACCTATCGGCCCTTCGTTGAAATCTTCGTAGGTTGATGTTTGGCCTATGGCCTCATGGGTAATGCCAACCAGTTTCCCATCGGCAGTAGCGCCGATTCCTATCTTTTGCCAAGTATAAGGGCGATAGCCCACCGAAGTAAACATATCGGCCCTGCCAAGCAACAGCTTAACCGGGCGCTTAACCACTTTTGCAGCTAAAATAGCAGCCACCTCATGTGGCCAAACCTGTAAAGCACTGCCAAAAGCACCACCTACAAACTTTGAGTTTACTTGGATATTCTCTTTCGGCAGCTTAAATATGGTGGCAATACCATCGCGGGTATCCTGTACGCCCTGGGTTTTGGTCCACACGGTAAGTTTATCCTCGGCATCCCATTTTGCAATAATGGCATGCAGCTCCATCGGGCTATGCACTTCAGATGGGATAATGTATTCCTGCTCCAATTTTACAGGGGCCGTTTTCCAGGCATCTTCAGTTCCGCGTTTGGTTGTTCCGTCACCTTCGGGTGCAAATGCTTTGGCGGCATTGTCGCGTAAGTTGGTATGGTGTGGCTCCGCATTATATTGTGCCTTAACCAGCGAAGCGGCAAACAATGCCCGCTCAAAACTATCGGCAACAACAACCGCTATGGGCTGCCCGTTAAAAAGGATCTTATTATTATAAAACAGCTTATAGGTACCCTTGGCAGGCTCGGGCTTGCCCGGTTCAACCTGGTAACCGGCTATCTTTGGCGAATTTAAATAGGTGATCACCTTCAAAACGCCAGGCGCCCTTTCAGCCGCTTTGGTATCAATCAACTTGATGCTGCCTTTGGTTATGGTACTGCCCACAAGCACCCCATAAACCATTCCGGCAGGCGTAAACTCTGCCGAATACCTGGCTGCCCCGGTAACCTTTAACCGCCCGTCTATCCGGCTCATTCCTTTGGTCATTGCGTCATTAGTCATTGTGTCATTGGTAAAAAGGAACCTGTTAATCGGTTGAATTATTTTGCTTCGTAAACGTCCTTACAACTTCTATTACAATTACAACTCACACTAAACCAGCCCCGCAGCATGTTTCAGCGCTTCAGTAATGGTTGCCGGGGCCAGCTTTAATTTAAACGAATTATACTGGTAGCCTTTTGCGCCCTGCATGGCTATTTGTGCAGCCATCTTAAAGCTGTCTTCGGTTGCGGGTTTGCCTATCAGCGCTTTCTCGGCATCAAACAAACGCCATGGCTTATGCGCCACGCCGCCCATTGCCAGCCGGGCATTTTTTATAGTGCCGTTGCTGATGTCCAAAGCGGCAGCTACCGATACCAGCGCAAAGGCATACGACTGCCTGTCGCGCACCTTCAGGTAATAGCTGTTCTTCGCAAAATTATTATCGGGGATCTCCACTCCAACAATCATCTCGCCGGTTGCCAAATGGTTGTCCAGCTCCGGGTGATCGCCGGGCAGGCGGTGAAATTCGGTGAACGGAATGCGTCGTTCACCTTTTTTGCCGGAAATAATTGCTATGGCATCCAGCGCAGCCAGGCCCACACTCATATCGCTTGGGTTCACGGCTATGCATTGGTTGCTTGTGCCAAATATGGCATGCATGCGGTTAATGCCTTCCAGCGCACCGCAACCCGTGCCGGGCGCGCGTTTATTGCAGGGCATGGTGGTGTCGTAAAAATAAGAACAGCGGGTACGCTGCATCATGTTACCGCCAACCGTGGCCATGTTGCGTAGCTGCGGCGATGCCCCGGCCTTTAAGGCCATGCTGAGCAAAGGCTGTTTTTGCAGCACCAGGCTATTTTCTGATACCACGCTATTTAAGGCCAGCGCACCAATGTGCAAGCCGGT